>JAISED010000069.1 GCA_031264295.1 Eubacteriales Family XIII. Incertae Sedis bacterium
ACAGCGGAGGTGCTTCCGGGAGTGGTTGGAATGGCTGGAGTATGCCAAATGGATAGTGGAGATATAAGCGTAGCATTAATTTGCGAAATGATTAAAATAACTGAAAGTTAGCGCTTGAAATCGTTAAAAAGCGAAAGGCAATAGGATTTTATAACCCCGTTACCTTTCATAGAAAGGCTGGTATATATGAAAGTTATGACCGTATTCGGTACAAGACCGGAAGCTGTTAAGATGGCGCCCTTGGTGAGCGCCTTAAAGAAAGATAAAGACGTCGAGTCCATACTATGTGTCACGGCGCAGCACAGGGAGATGCTGGATCAGGTGCTGGAGCTTTTCTGCCTGAAGCCTGATTATGATCTGAATGTGATGCAGCCGAATCAAACCATAGGGATGATAACATCCAATGTGATGACGGGCATGGATCAGGTGATCAAGAATGAGGCGCCGGATATAATTCTCGTGCATGGAGACACAACGACGACCTTCGCGGCCGCCTTGGCTGGATTTTACAACATGTGCAAGATAGGGCACGTAGAAGCGGGACTCCGCACCTTCGATAAATATTCGCCCTATCCGGAAGAGATGAACAGACTCCTGACAGGGCGGCTGGCGGATTTCCACTTTGCGCCGACCGCGCTTAACCGCGGGAATCTGCTGAGGGAAGGCGTCGATGAAAACAGCGTTTTCATAACCGGGAATACGGTGATAGACGCCCTGCTTCAGGTTGCGGACAAGCCATACGAATTTTCATGTCCCCCGCTGTCGGAGATGGACTTTGACAATAAAAGGGTGATAACTGTTACTTGCCATAGGCGTGAAAATCTCGGTGAAAATATGGCGGAGATATTTAGCGCGATAAGAGATGTGGCGTCGGAGTTCGACGACATTGAGATCGTATATCCGGTACATATGAATCCGAAGGTTCGCGCTGCGGCCGATGAAATCCTAGGAGGGGCGAAACGGATCCACCTCATAGAACCCTTGACTTACCAACCGTTTGTTAAATTAATGTCAAAGTCATTCCTTATAATAACGGATTCAGGCGGTATGCAGGAAGAAGCGCCGGCCTTGGGTAAGCCTGTACTCGTAGTGCGGAAGGAAACAGAGCGTCCCGAAGCGATAGAAGCCGGAACGGTGAAGCTGGCGGGGGTGCGGCGGGAAGACATACGCCGCATGACCGAAGAACTGCTGACGGACGAAAACCTGTACAACAGCATGGCTCACGCCGTAAATCCCTATGGCGACGGACACGCGGCGGAAAGGATTGTAAATATCATAAAAAGCCGTCTGTCGGATTGAATCCGAGTTCATAGCATATGGATAGGGATCGTCTTGTCATTTTCCGTGAGCGAGGCAAGGTCGTCATACATACAAACCACGCCGCCAATACCGCGCTTGGCGGTCGGAATTCTGTCAAGCAGTCTGAAGGCTGCGACGTCGCTTTTTCGCGGATCCGCGTGTTTCTTGATTTCAATCGGGTATAGTACGCCGCCGTCCTCGATCAGCAAGTCGATCTCATTACCGTCACGATCGCGGTAAAAATACAGGGGTAAATCCAGCACGCCTCTGTTGCTGTAACTTTTCATGACCTCGCTGACGACAAAGCTTTCAAAGAACGCGCCTGCCATAGCGCCGTTCTTCAAGACCTCCGCCGTGTTCCAACGCGTGAGATAGGCGGCAAGTCCCGTGTCCAGGAAATACAGCTTAGGTGTCTTGACCGTTCGTTTGGTGATATTATTGTGATATGGGCGCAATAGATAAACCAAGTTGCTTGTTACCAAAATAGATAGCCAGCGTTCAGCCGTGGGCTGACTGATTCCCACATCCCGCGAAAGGGAGGCGATATTCAACAGCTGACCCGTACAGCTTGCCGTTACCGTCATGAATTGCAGGAACTTGAGTTCATTACCGACCTGCGCCAATTCGCGCACATCGCGTTCTATATAGGTCTTGACATAGGCTGCAAAGAACATCCGCCAGTCAAAGTCCGGGTTGGCGCAAAGCTCCGGGAAACAGCCGCGATGAATGATGTTCCAAATATCGGCGTACGGGATTGCAACATTTTCTCTTGTGCGGGCGGCGAAGTATTCATCTGTAGGCAGAAATGGATCGCGGAAATGCACATCAAAGCGTTCCCGCAAGGAAAGCCCCGGCAGGCTCAAAATGCCGAGCCGCCCCGCCAAGGACTCGCTGACACCCTTCATCATTTCAAATTGCTGAGAACCGGATAGGAAAAACTGCCCTTTATTCCTGTCACGATCCAAAATGATTTTGATCTGCGGAAATAACTCCGGCGCGCGTTGAACTTCATCAATAAACACCGGCGGAGGATTATCCTTTAAAAAGGTCATACTCCGCTCGACGGCATTCGCTAATTGCAGGCCGTCGTCCAGTGTAACGTAGCTCGCATTTCCCGCTATGTCCTGAAGCAGCGTCGTTTTTCCGACCTGCCGCGCCCCGGTAATGAGGACAGCGCCAAACATTTTCGATAACTTGCTGATTGCCTCGTCCGCGTGGCGTTTATAAAACAAAATAAAACCCTCCATGTGTTTCGGCTATTTTAATATGTAATGTTATTATAGCCGAAACGAGGAGAGCCTGTCAATAATGGAATCCTAATTTTCTTCCTTAGTAATGATTGGGTTGCTGATGATGTTTTTGGTTGGAAATGGGATGCAAACGGTGTGATTGAAATACTATAAATAAACGAAAATATAATATTTTAGTAAAAAACCCATTGCGCATTCAATATAAACGTGTTATCATATAAAACATAAAGGTATATATGCAAACTATGTTAATGCGAAACGTATGCTGGGCAGAGCGGTTGGGCGTCGGCAAGTGTGCACAGAACGGAACGGTCAAACGCCGGCCAAGTATGCTGATTTAAGCAGCCAAATGACTGCAGCGGAGGTGATTATGGGACATCCAAGTGTCTATCCTACAGGTGTTACGGTGTATGATGTCAAGAGGGCATGGAACGGTTATACCGTGTTTCCGAGTGTTCGCGGCGCGTTGCTGATCGATATGAACGGCAACGAAGTCAATCGTTGGGCGGGACTTGGCGGATTTCCAAACAAGATACTGCCCGGCGGATATGTTTTGGGGAACACAGGTTCACGCAAGGGTTCGCGGGCGTATCAGGATCAGCTGGATCTGATACAGGCGGACTGGGACGGCAATGTGGTATGGACATTCGACCATACGGAATTGGTAAGCGATGGAGATAATAAGGACGGGAATAAGGAACAGTGGCAGGCGAGGCAGCATCACGACTACCAGCGGGAAGGTTCGCCGACCGGTTACTACGCGCCGGGACAGGCGCCGGAGACGCTTAGCGGAAATACGCTGATCCTTGTCCATGAAAATGTGAAAAACCCAGATATCAGTGAGCACGAATTGATCGACGATAAGGTGATCGAGGTCACATGGGACGGCGACATCATTTGGGAGTGGAAAGCCAGCGATCATTTCGGGGAATTCGGATTTTCCGATGCGGCGAAGGCTGTTTTACGCGAGAACCCGGGCATTGTAGGTGAGGCAGGCGGGGACTGGATGCACATCAACAGCCTGTCGGCTGTGGGCGCCAACAAGCATTACGACGCGGGGGATGAACGCTTTCATCCCGACAATCTGATCATGGACGCCCGCAATTCCAACATTCTCTTTATCGTCAGCAAGAAGACGGGGGAGATCGTATGGCGTCTGGGTCCGGATTTCGACACGGACGAGTCGGTGAAGAAGATAGGATGGATCATCGGTCAACACCATTTTCACCTGATACCGAAAGGGCTGCCGGGGGAAGGCGACTTTTTGGTCTTCGACAACGGCGGCGCGGGCGGCTACGGTGCACCCAATCCCGCATCCCTCGACGGCAGGAATAACGCCGTACGCGATTATTCGCGGGTACTACAGTTCGATCCGCTTACACTGGAAATAAAATGGCAGTATACGCCGCTTGAAGCAGGCAATATATTATTCACCGACGCGTCAAAGTTTTATTCGAGTTATATCTCTTCGGCGCAGCGCCTGCCCAACGGGAATACGCTCATTACAGAGGGTTCTGACGGACGCTTGATCGAGGTTACAGAAGAACATGAAATCGTATGGGAGTACATCAACCCTTACTATTATGATATAGGCGGCAAGTTTCATATGAATATGATATACCGCGCTTATCGCGTGCCCTATGACTGGGTTCCCGTGCCGGAATCTGAGCGAAACGAGGAAATAGCCATCGCGCCTGTGGATGTGTCCGCATGGCGCTTGCCGGGCGCTTCTGCAGGGGAAGGGACGGGAAAGGTGACAGCAGTCAACGGCGCCGATCCAAACCGCAGATGTCTGGTGGGTATGAGCGATCCGTCAGAAGAGAAAGGCGGCGGCAAGAGCGCCGATTTCTGCATGGTGCGCATAACACTGGATGAATAAAACACTCTGAGGGAACGTATAGAAAATCAAGATGCGCGAATATGCGCGGCGTGTTTAATACTGAGTTCAGTATTAATAATTAATAACTGAAATGCGGAAAGGCGTGATAAATATGGAAAAGAAATTTACATTTACAAGACTGTCGGCTGCTTTGCTTGTACTCATACTTGTAATAGGGCTTACGGCATGTTCGAATGGCGCCGGGGATGAATCAGACGCTGAAAATAACGGAAATGCGGCGTCGGGACAGGGTGATTTGACGCCCGTGAGAATCGGATTCCCGTCAGCCGGCGGCGATTGGCCGGGCACGCTTTTAGGAGTGGTGAAGGAGTACGGATATCTTGAAGAATATTTGAACCCTCTGGGGTATACGGCGGATCTACAAGCGTTTGTTGGCGCCGCGCCGGCCATACATGAGGCTCTGGTTTCTGATGAGCTGGATTATGTAGTGTACGCGGGCATGGCTTCGGTGCTGAGCAAATCCAACGGTGTTGAACACACTTTGTTGAGTATAGGCTCTTGGGGTTCAAACTGGAAGCTCGTTGTCCGCACAGGCGCAGGCATTGAAAGCCTGGCGGATTTGAAGGGCAAGAAGCTGGCCTATACGCGGGGGGCGTCGCCTCACATGTACGCCATACGTGTTCTCAATGAGGCCGGTTTGACCTTTGACGATATCGAACCGTTGAATTCCACGATACCCGAAGGTTTAGCGGGCATTATCAGCAATACCATTGACGCTACTGTCGTTCTCGCCGGTCAGGAGGCCGAATTAGTCGCCGCGGGTAATGCGGAGGTAATTCATAATGGTTTCGTAGCCGACCCTGACACATATTATGAACCCATGGTATTCATAGGACGTACAGAGGCATATAAAGCCAATCCCGACGTGGCCGTAGCCATTCAGAAGGCGCTGCTTAAGGCAAAGGATAAGGCCAAGTCCGATGTAGACGCTTATTTCGAACTGCAGGCGGAGCGTTCGGGTTATCCCCTGGCGGTGGTTCTGGAAACTGCTGAACGAGATCTGGATATCTCTGCCCCCCTGAATCTGGATGCCAAATATATAGACTCATTAAAAGAGATTGAAAGATTTCTGCGAGAGAACGAGCTGATTACCGGTACGATCGATTATGACGCTTGGGTAGACGACTATGTAGTCAAAACCGCAGCCGAGGAGTATGCCGGTGAAAAATAGACGTTCACTCGCGGCGGGCAAGGTCGGATGGACTGCATTTTCACTGATTTTGCCATTGTTGATACTTAGCGCGTGGCTGTATGTGACGAAGACGGAGCAGGTTCCGGCGCTATTGCTGCCGGAGCCGAAGCGTGTTCTGGATGAATTCGCGCGGCAGTTGACGGTGGGGACTATTGTGCAGGATGTAGCCATAAGTCTGAATCGGATATTGAAGGGCTACGGACTCGCAGTGATTTTCGGGGGCGGATTGGGCGTCGCCATGGGCATGTTTGTTCCCGCCGAACGCTTTTTCTCTTTGACATTCACATCCATCCGCCAGATCCCTATGATAGCGTGGGTGCCCCTGCTTGTAATGTGGTTCGGCACAGGCGAGGCGAGCAAGGTGGCGGTGATCTTCATAGCGGCGTATTTCCCGATCATGATGAACACGTCCAGCGGCATACGCCGCACCGATCCTAAGCTGATCGAGGTGGGACGCATGTATCGCCTGACACCGTGGAGGATGTTCATGAAGATCTATCTGCCCTCGGCCTTGCCGAGCATATTTGTAGGACTGAAACTGGGACTTAGTATTTCGTGGATGGCGGTCGTCGGCGCGGAAATGATAGCGGCTTCGAGCGGCATAGGCTTCAGACTTAATGACGCCCGCGCCCTTATGCAATTCCCCATAGTATTCTGCGGCATGTTCGCCATTGCCATTGTAGGGGTACTCATGGATCAGATTTTGACTCTGATTTCCGGCGCAGCCGCGCCGTGGGAAAGGAAACGGTGATAGGCTTTGTCTAATGAACTTGTGATCAAAGGTCTTTCGAAATCATTTATAACAGCGGATAAGCAGCCTCTCAGCGTATTGGAAAACATAGGGCTTACAGTGGACGACGGTGAATTTGTCGCCATCGTCGGGCGCTCAGGCTGCGGGAAAAGCACGCTTTTGAAGATCATCGCGGGGCTTGAGTCTGCAGACGGCGGCGCGATCAGCGTCGGCGGGCGGGCGATCACAGCGCCCGGTCCGGACAGAGGCATGGTATTTCAGGAGCATCGCTTGCTGCCTTGGCTGACGATAGAGCAGAATGTGAGCCTCGGTCTTGACGACAGATCGCGCAAGGAAAAGACCGCCGCCGCGGAGCGCTACCTGAAACTGGTTCGCCTGGAGGCGTTCGCCAAGGCATATCCGGGGGAACTCTCCGGCGGTATGAGCCAAAGAGCCGCCATCGCCAGGGCTTTGGCGACGGATCCGCAGATATTGCTGCTTGACGAACCATTCGGCGCGCTTGACGCCTTGACCAAGATAGAAATGCAGAAGGAGATCATCAAGATCCGCCATGAGAACCGCAGCACCATGCTCATAGTGACGCATGACATTGAAGAAGCGGTGTATCTGGCGGACAGGGTGATCGTAATGACCAGCAGACCGGGGAAGATCAAAGACATCATCAAGATCGAGCTGTCAGACGCCCGTAACAGGGGCAGTGCTGATTTCGCGTGGTACAAACAGCGCATTCTCGTACACTTCTTTGATGAAGACGAAGAAAACCGCCCTGAATTTTCCATTTGAGGGGGAATTCTATCGGTCGTCGAGGATTTCTGTCAGTTCCGCCGCCCGTTGCCGGATATAATTCTGTATAATCTCCATACGCTCAGAGTCCCAGTTGTAGCGGTTGTGCCTTTTGAATTTGAAGTCTAAAAGGCGAGATAACTGCTCTACTTGTAAATCTCCACCGAATTCCCTTGCCTGCTGATCGAACGATTGCTTGAAATAGTTCGCGTAAGCCTGTCTGTGTGTATCAAGTTTACGCAATTCCTGAATTGATGAGTAGTTAAACAGACTTATGCCGTTATCAAAAATCGGAGCGTTCCCGATGATTTCGCCGCTGAGATTGTCGCGCAGAACGCCGAAATTGCCGAGATGCCTGTCCTCATTCAGAATGAGACTGTCAAAAACAAGCATTGACGCAAAATAGTCAAATAAGTTCGCGCCGTTTTCATGATCGAAGGCCTTGAACCATTCGCCGCAAATCGAATAGTATTGCGATGGTGTTATATCATGGTGATAGTGTCTGATAATAGAATCCATTGGGACATACGCCGTGTCGATATCAGTAAACAGCCCGCAAGTGCAGCCAAGTACGCCTTTCCAGCGAGACAGCCCGTATTTTACAGGGCTTAGCCCCATAGCGTCAGCGATTTGCGCGGCGTAATATTCGCTGTAAGGCTCAAGCGGGTCGGGGCTTGCAGCATACTGCCGCCATATCCCGCCCTTGAACAGAATAATCCTGCCGCTAAGTCGCCGCCATGCTTTTGGCAGCATACCATTGGTCGTAAATTCAGGTGAAGTGCGGATTTGGCGAGCTTTTTCTTCGCTGAGGCTTTCTCCGGTAAGTGCGGTTAAAGCGAGGACTTCCGAAAAACGGTTTTCGTAAAGGTTGTATTCCGCATATTTACCCGAAAATCCAACAGGCACAACCCAGAAACTATCGTTCAGCGAAAGCCCTTTGCAAACGTCGAGGATGCCTTTGACATCACGCAAGGATAATCCCATAGTATTGAGAATGTTGTGAACATACGCGCGGTTCTTTGGAATTGTACGCCGATTCAGCCATTTCAAAACGCCATCGCCTGTAAGACTCATGTTGAGCGGCAACAAGTTCCGCTGCTCTCCGATATTTGTGATTTTCACCGAATATACGGGCGCGCCGCTTGATAATTCGAATGTAAGCAGAGGCGTATCATACAGCCTAAGCTCATAATGATCTCCCATAGCATTTCACCTTATAGGCAAGCTCTGAAATCAGACCGCCCCCGAGAACGCGAGTTCTTCCTCAACTAAGAACTCATCTAATAAATATTTTAGCATAGGCAGAACGAAAAGACAAGATTGGAACAGTCTTCAAGAACAGTTGGAACAGTCTTCAAGAACAGTTATCAGGCGATTTTCTTCTTGACAAAAGAGCATCTGAGGCTCATAATAGGTATTAATGTATTTTGTGCTAAAAGTTGACTTGTGAGGAAAAGGATATGGGGAAGATGCAGGAAGTTCGTATACACGGCTATGGCGGACAGGGCACTGTGACTATGGCCGATTTGATCGCGTACGCTGAACTGCTCATGGGACGCGAGATTCAGACCTTGCCTTCTTTCGGAATGGAACGCAGGGGTTCGCCGGTTCAGACGTCGATGCGTCTGTCGGATGAAGAGATATTGATTCGCTCTAATGTTCACACACCGGGATATCTCGCTGTCCTCAACGAAAAGCTCGTAGGTGTCGCTATGGGCGAGGGTCATGCAGATCGGGCGCATGTTGTGGTCAATCGTTCCACGAGCCGATCCGGAAGCGATTGGCCGGATTACGGGGAGGAAGTCAGCTTCTATGTAATCGACGCGGTGGAAATCGCCCGTTCAAACGATTTGGAACTAATGGGACAGCCCTTGATCAATATCCCGATGTTCGGAGCGATGGCTCGTATTCTCGGGATTCCAAAGGAATTTATTGAGGCGAGCATAAAGCACAAATGGCCCAAAGGCGACATAAGCCATTCTGTGAAAGGCGCCGAGCGCGGCTATGAGGAGGTGATGTGATGGCGGTTCAGCCTATATCCTTCCCACAAGAGGGTGTTTCCGGCATAACCGGAAACTGGCGGTCACAACGCCCGGTTCTCAATAAATCCGAGTGCAAAAAATGTCTCATCTGTTGGTCGTACTGTCCGGAGGCCTGCATCGACAAAGAGAGTTTGGAAATTAATTATACATATTGTAAGGGTTGCGGCATCTGTGCTACGGAATGCCCGTTTCATGCAATCGCGTTTGTAGAGGAGGATGCGCAGTGAACAGGGTATTGATTACCGGTTGCCAAGCTGCAGCTTACGCTGTAAAGAGCGCTAACGTCGACGTCGTTTCCGCTTATCCGATTACGCCGCAGACCGGCATCGTCGAAACGATCGCCAATATGATCGAGGACGGTGAGATGCAATGCCGTTTCTTAGCGGTCGAAGGCGAGCATAGCGCCATGACGGCTTGCGCCGGGGCGATCGCCGGCGGCGCGCGGGTGTTCACAGCGACATCGTCCGCCGGATTGCTCTATATGCATGAACCTTTGCATATGGTTGGTTGCGGTCGTCTGCCGATGGTGCTGACAAACGTTAATCGCGCACTTTTCCCGCCGTGGGCGCTCTTGGTCGACCACCAGGACAGCCTTTCTCAGCGCGATACGGGTTGGCTGCAACTTTACGCCGCGTCGGTTCAGGAGATTTACAACGCGATCATTCAAAGCTACTACGTCGCGGAAAAGGCTCAGTTGCCGGTCATGGTGAATTTCGATGGATTCATCCTGTCGCACAGCGCCTCGTCGATCAATTTACCGGAGCAAGACGTAATAGACGCATTTCTGCCGCCTTACGAACCGGAGTGGTTTCTCGACCCGGCGAATCCGTCAAGTTTCGCCAACGTCACGCTGACGAGAGAATACGCGGACTACCGGGCGACGCTGCAACCGGCACAGGAGGCCGCAAAAGGGATTATAAAGGAAGCCGCCGCGCGTTACCGGGACTTGACCGGTCTGTGGGACGGCGATATGATTGAATGCTATCGAACGGACGACGCCGAATTTATTTTGGTGACAATGGGGACAATGGGCGCGGAAGCGAAGCTGAGCGTCAACGCGCTGCGTGATCAAAACGTGAAGGCGGGTTCGATTCGAATTCGCTTCTACAGACCGTTTCCGGCGGAAGCGCTGCGGGAGTCGATTCCGGACGGCGCGCGCGTCGTGGTCGTTGACCGCAATTATGCCTTTGGCATGAACAGCGGCATTGTCGAGTGCGAATTAAAGGCTTCGCTCTTCGGATACAAAGACGCTAAGGTGAGCGGACGGGTTTTGGGGATCGGAGGCGAGGACGTGACTTGGCAACTGTTGGCGGAAGAGCTGATGAAGGGAGAGATATAATGGCGACCGTTCTGAAAGATATCCCGTCGCGCGAATATGTTTTGCCGGGAAACGGGTCTTGTCCGGCTTGTCCTGCGACGCTTGCTTTGCGCATTGCCGCAAAAGCGATCGGGTCGAATGCGGTTATAGTGCTGACGCCGTCCTGTACGGTGGCCAGCATGGGCTATACGCCTAAGCACGCGTTCGATTATCCGGCTATCAACGTTTGCTTCGCCGCTGCCGGAGCTGCCGGCGCCGGCATCAGTGCGTCATTTGAGGCGCGCGCGGCAAAGGGGCGGCTTGATGGGGAATTGCCGACGGTGTTTAACTGGACGGGCGACGGCGGTACATATGACATCGGTCTTCAGGCGGCTTCCGCCGCGGCCGAGCGCAATGATAACATTATCCATTTTTGTTACAACAATGAGATATACAGCAATACCGGCACACAGCGCAGCGGCGCCACGCCGATCGGCGCTGCAACCACGACGACACCCGGAGGGAAGAAAGAGAACAAGAAGAATCTTCCGCTTTTGATGTTGGAGCATCGCATCCCTTATATGGCGACGGCGTCGATCGCTTATCCCGGCGACCTTTACGATAAGGTGCTCAAGGCAAAGAACACTCACGGATTTAAATACATTGAGATTTTTGCGCCTTGCTCGCCAAGCTGGAGATTCGACGGCAAGGATACGATAAAAATAGCGCGTCAAGCGGTGCAGAACGGCGTCAACTTGCTCTGGGAGGCCGAGTATGGTGAGATTACGCGCTTCAACGGACCAAGCGCAGCGCTGATCAAAGGCAAACAAATCCACGATCCGGAGGAGTATTTCGCGGCGCAGGGACGATTCAAGCATGTCATGGAACCAGGGAAGAAGGAAGAATTCTTGGCGGCCGTACGTAAGGATATCGAGGAAGACATCGCCTTCATGCGGGCGCGCGCGGAAATAAAGAGACAGTAAGGATGAATATGAAACCGCCGAAAAAACCAGTATTGCCAGTAGTTTTAGGCGGGGGCAATCGAAATAGTACACGCCAGATGAGCGGGACGGAGTTGAAAAAACGAAGTCCCGCTTTACACTATAAGTAACTATAAGTGATTCCAAAAAACTATTTACAAACGGCTCGTAAGTTGATATAGTAATTTTTAACTCAAATAATTAAAAAAACTTTACATGCAGGGCGTTTCGACTTATAATAAAGAGGTGGTCAATTAATGCAAAACGGGGTCAGGGAATTAAGCGCTTTCAAGAATCGAATTTTCATATATGGTATATTAGTAGCTGTGATTTTTGAAACAGGCTCTTTGTTCTTTTTAGGTTTCAGCAAAGAGTTCGCATATGGACTCACATTGGGAACGGCTATTACGATTGTAAATTTCAACATTCTTGTCTTTACATCGCAGAGGGTGCTTGTAAGCGGCAAGAGGTGGCTCGCTATGGTGGGCTACATGGTGAGACTGGGCATTTACGGTTTTGCCTTTTACATGACGGCGACTATAAGCCTTGTGTCGGGCGCCGGCGCAGCGTTAGGTTTCATAACACTGAAGATTGCGATTTATTATATACATGGCTTTAGAGCTAAGTTTTCGAAAAACCGCAAGCCGCCGACAGAACCTGAACCTGAGAAGAAATCACGGCTGGACTTTCTCAGGTGGCCTAAAGACGACGACACAGGGGAGGATTAGGAAGGCAGGTAAGATAATGCATGATTTGAGTCATATAGGACCGCGCAATATTATGCGAATAGGGAGCGTATATATTTCGGAAACAGTGTTTTTCGGTCTGATTGTCGCGGCGGTTCTGATAGCGCTCTGTCTTTGGATGGCACACGGCTTGCAAAAGGTTCCTAAAGGCAAGCAGGTGATCGCGGAGCTGATCGTCAAGTCCGTTTACGATTTGGTCACAGGTTCTATGGGCAAGCATTGCGAGAAATTCGCGCCTTATATGGGTACGCTTTTTATGTTCCTGATTCTCGGGAACATGCTGGGGCTTTTCGGATTCCGGCCGACCACGGCGGATGTGAATATGACATTTGCTTTGGCGGGCACAACCTTTCTGATGATTCAGTACAATGGATTCAAAACAATGGGTTTTGTAGGAAAAATAAAGCATATGTGCGATCCCTTGCCCATCATGTTTCCGCTAAAGATAATAGAAGAAATCTCATTCCCGATTTCGCTGGGATTCCGACTTTTCGGCAATATATTAGGCGGTGTGATCATCATGGCTCTTGTATTTAACGGGTTGGAGTGGTTATCAGAAATCGTCTTGGGTTCCATACCCTTCATAGGCAAACTGCCGTGGCTTCAGGCCGTGATACCTCTGCCTGTGAATTTCTTCTTTGATATATTCGAACCTGTACTTCAAGCATTCATCTTTACTATGCTTACTATGGTCTTCGTCAGCATGGCCGTAGTTTCCCATGAGGAACATGAACATTGATAATATAAAGCTCAGCTGAGCTTAGCGGAATGATGCTTAAACGCGAAAAATAAGATCGCGGACTTGAGCCTCATGACGCATATACGCCGCTATGCGGCATGGCGTTAAATATGTCAAATTGACATTAAAATATTAATTTTATTTTGTACAATTTAGTATTTGCGATAGCAAAGAGGGAGGAAAATCATGCCATTAGTAACACCAATTGCGTTTGTAGCCGGTTTATCTGCATTGGCGGCGTCATTTACGATGATCGCGGCGGTCGGCATCGGTATCGGACAAGGATTCACAGCGGGAAAAGCAGTAGAAGGCGTAGCTAGGCAGCCCGAAGCGCAGGGCGACATACTTAGAACCATGCTTGTAGGTCAGGCGGTTGCGGAAACAACAGGTATTTTCGCATTTATCATCTCGATCGTGCTGCTGTTTGTTAATCCGTTTTTGGACAGGATTGGCTAGAATGTCCTTAACACGGAGAGGAGGGCGGACTATTGGATTCAGCATCATTCATTGAATATATACCGCTGATCAGTTTTGGACCGACTCTGTTGATGAATATGATCACGCTTTTAGTGCTGTATCTCATTCTCAGAAAGTTTTTCTTCGCTAAGATCAGAAACTTTATGCAGACGCGAGAGCAGACTGTCAAGGATTCTTTTGACAATGCGGATCATGTCAATAAGCTTGCTGATGATAAGCTTAGGGAGTATAACGAGAGGCTCGCGGAGATTGACGCAAAGGGCAGAGAGGTCATAAGGGAAAGCAAACTGCGCGCCGACGCCAGGGCTCAGGAGATCATCGGCGCGGCCGACAAAAGGGCGTCGGAAATCATCCTACAGGCTGAGCGTGAAGTCGAAAGAGAAAAGCTCAGGGCGATTGATGAAATGCGTGAGCAGATTGCCGCATTGGCGATATACGCGGCTGAGAAGATCATCGAGAGAGAGATCGACCAAGGCAAGCATGCGGCCATCATCGACGGCATAATAAGGCAGGCAGGTAATTCACAATGGAAGCGTTGACAGTGGCGGTAACATACGGAACGGCTCTTTTCGAAGCCGCCAGAGATATCGGCAAGGTGGAAGCCATAGCCGGAGAACTCACAGACCTGGAACAGATATTCAAAGACGAAAAGGCTTTTTTTGATTTGATACGCAATCCGGGCATTGGCGCGGCGGAAAAAAAAGAATCAATAAACGCTGTATTTAAAGGCAGAGTAGAGGAAGAACTGCTCAACTTCCTGTTTATTCTGGTAGATAAGAGAAGGTTCGGTCAATTTCCGGGGATTGTCAAGGCTTTTCATAAGCAGATGAACGATAATCTCGGCATTTCCATAGGCGCCATTTATTCAGCCGTACCATTGTCAGACGACAGACTAGGGCGCTTCGAGGAAGAAACCGGAAAGCTCCTGCGGAAGAATGTCAAGCTTGAGAATACGGTTGACGCGGAATTGCTCGGCGGCGTTAAGATATTGATCGAGGGGAAGCTCATAGACGCCAGCATTAGAAAACGGCTTTCAAGTTTAAAAGAGCAGCTCATGTGACACGCCGCGCGGAAGGCGGCGAGGATCGGATCAGTGACAAGAAAGGATTAATTGGTATGAATCTTAGACCTGAAGAGATAAGCGCGGTCATAAGAGAGCAGATTAAGAATTATAAAAACGAGCTTGACGTTTCGGATTTCGGTACAGTTATACAGGTCGGCGACGGAATCGCGAGAATATACGGGCTTGACCATTGTATGTCGGGTGAACTTCTGGAGTTTCCGGGGGAGATTTACGGCATGGCGCTCAACCTTGAAGAGGACAATGTCGGCGTGGTCATCATGGGTTCTGACAAGGGTATCAAGGAAGGCGACGTTGTGAAGCCGACAGGCAGGGTCGTAGAGGTTCCCGTGGGAGAAGCTCTGATAGGGCGCGTGGTCAGCGCCATAGGACAGCCCCTTGACGGCAAAGGACCGGTTAAGACCGATAAAACCAGGCCGGTTGAAAACGCCGCGCCGGGCGTATTGCAGCGTAAATCTGTAAACCAGCCGCTGCAGACGGGAATAAAGGCCATAGACTCTATGATACCTATAGGGAAGGGGCAGCGCGAACTGATCATAGGCGACAGGCAGACGGGTAAGACGGCTATAGCCATTGATACCATACTCAATCAGATGAACGAAGACGTTATATGTATATATGTAGCGATAGGGCAGAAGAAATCGACCGTCGCCCAGATGGTACAGCAGCTTGAGGATAAAGGCGCTATGAAGTATACGATAGTCGTCTCCGCTACGGCGAGCGACGTCGCTCCGCTTCAGTATATCGCCCCTTACGCGGGCTGCGCGATGGGCGAGGAGTTTATGTATCAGGGTAAGCACGTCCTCATTATATACGACGACCTGTCGAAGCACGCTGTAGCGTATAGAGCCATGTCGTTGCTGCTTCGCAGACCGCCGGGACGGGAAGCGTATCCGGGCGACGTTTTTTACCTGCACAGCAGACTTCTGGAACGCGCCGCTAAGCTCTCGGATGAGCTTGGGGGCGGTTCGATAACGGCGCTCCCGATAATAGAAACCCAGGCGGGGGATATCTCCGCGTACATTCCGACAAATGTCATATCTATAACCGACGGCCAGATATTCCTTGAGTCGGATCTATTCTTCTCAGGACAGAGGCCGGCTGTTAATGCGGGTATTTCTGTTTCGAGGGTCGGAGGCAACGCGCAGATCAAGGCGATGAAGCAGGTGGCAAGCAAGGTAAAGCTCGAATTGGCGCAATACCGCGAACTGGCGAGTTTTTCACAGTTCGGTTCGGATCTGGACAAGGAGACCAAGGAGAGGCTCGATCATGGACTGGTGTTGATGGAGGTCATAAAGCAGCGGCAATACAGTCCGGTGCTCGTTGAACATCAGATCATGATATTCTATGCCGCTGTAAACAATTATCTGGCGGATGTTGAGCTGGAAAAGATCAAGACCTTCGAAAAGGGCTTTTTCGATTTCATGATTACCCAATATCCCAAGGTCGGCGAGAACGTCAAGGCGTCCGGCAAGCTGGAAGAAGCGGATGAAGAGCAGCTCAAAGAAGCGATAATAAAATATAAAGAAATATTTAAGCAGGAATATGACGCCCTGCTGTAAGCGCGGCGGGCGGCTTGACAGCCAAACGACGGTCGTAGCAGCCAGGCGGCCTGCGGCGGAAAGCGGCGCGGCGCCCCGGAGGGCGATGCGGTGAGAAACGGCGCGGCGGGCGGCTTGCTAGATACAAGCGACGGAGCGAGTGGAAAGGAGACTTGACTTGGCCGGCAGCAGTATGCAGGATATCAAAAGACGGGTAAAGAGCGTAACGAACATTGAACACATTACAAACGCCATGAAACTCGTCTCAGCGTCTAAGTTGAGACGGGCTAAAGTGACTTTTGAAAAAACAGGGGAGTATTTCCATTTCGTTACAGAATCCATCGAGGATATTTTCAATAACAGCGCGGACATACCGGTGAAATATCTGGAGGGCAACCGCGAAATAAAAACGACGTGTTATATTGTCGTCACCAGCAACAGAGGGCTTTGCGGCAGCTTCAATTCCAACGTAATCAAACAGGCGGAGGCGGAGATTAAAGCCGATCCGGAAGCCCCGGTGATCGTTGCTGTAGGCAGTAAGGGCAGGGACTACTTCCTGAAGAGGGGCTATGACATATGCGGCGAATACATGCTCCCGCCTGAAAATATCGCGTTTATAGAAACTCATGACGTCAGTTCGCCTATTATTGAGCAGTATGTGGAAGGTAAGATCGACGAGGTCATGATGATATACACATCCTTTGTGTCTACTCTCGAACAGCGCGTAAAGACAGTAAGGCTACTTCCGTTCGATATCAAAAGGGATCCGGAAGTGACGCCGCTGGAAAAACAAGTAGAGTATGAACCGTCCATAGAGGATGTGTTTAATTATCTTGTTCCGAAGTATGTTGAGATAATGATATACAGCGCTATTGTCGAGTCCGCCACGTGCGAGCACGCGGCTAGACGTATGGCAATGGAAAACGCTACGGATAACGCCAACAACATGATTGCGGATTTGACGCTGTTCTATAACAGGGCGAGACAGGCGGCGATAACGAGCGAGATTACAGAGATTGTGAGCGGCGCGGACGCGCTGAAATAAGGAGGTTCTCTATGAGCGGACAAATCGGAACCATACAGCAGGTCATCGGACCGGTAGTAGACATCAAGTTCATGCCGGATGAAATGCCGGAACTGCTTAACGCTATTACCATTGAAGTTGACAATCGCCGGATTGTGACGGAAGTCGCACAGCACATAGGCGACGATGTGGTTAAGTGTGTGGCGCTCTCGTCCACAGACGGACTGCAGAGAGGAATGAAGGCAGTAAATACAGGCAGTTCTATAAGTGTGCCTGTAGGGGAAGAAGTTCTGGGAAGATTGTTTAATGTAATAGGCGAGAATATCGACGGTAAGGAGCAGGTCGTTACCAAAAAGAATATGCCTATACACAGGTCTGCGCCGTCATTTGAAGAGCAGGATACGACCGCGCAGATATTTGAAACAGGGATAAAGGTTGTGGATCTGATCGCTCCATATACCCGAGGAGGCAAGGTAGGGCTTTTCGGGGGCGCGGGCGTAGGAAAGACTGTTCTTATCCAAGAACTCATAAGCAACATCGCGAAGCAGCACAGCGGCATATCCGTTTTCGCGGGAGTGGGCGAGAGGACGAGGGAAGGAAACGATCTTTATTATGAAATGATAGACTCGGGCGTCATCAACAAGACGGCCATGGTCTTCGGTCAGATGAACGAACCGCCGGGCGCGAGGATGAGGGTTGCGCTGACCGGACTGACGATGGCGGAGTATTTCCGCGATGAGGCGGGTCAGGATGTACTGCTTTTCATCGATAATATATTCAGATTCACGCAAGCGGGTTCCGAGGTGTCGGCGCTGCTAGGGCGTATACCGTCGTCAGTGGGCTATCAACCGACTCTGGCGACTGAAATGGGCGCGCTTCAGGAGAGGATCACGTCGACGAAGAGAGGTTCGATCACATCGGTTCAGGCGATATATGTTCCCGCTGACGACCTGACGGATCCGGCGCCTGCGACTACATTCGCCCACTTGGACGCGACCACATCGCTCTCGCGCGCGATCACCGAACTCGGCATATATCCGGCGGTTGATCCCCTGGAGTCCACATCCAGGATAATGGATCCGCTCATCCTCGGGGATGATCATTATGACACAGCCAGGAGCGTGCAGGAAGTGCTGCAGAGGTATAAGGATCTTCAGGATATTATAGCTATACTGGGCATGGACGAGCTTTCGGACGAAGATAAGCTTGTGGTGTCCAGAGCCAGGAAGATACAGCGGTTCTTCTCCCAGCCCTTCAGTGTGGCGGAGGCGTTCACAGGAACGCCGGGTAAATACGTCACACTTAGGGAAACTGTCAGAGGCTTCCGTGAGATACTGGAAGGCAAACATGACGCTATTCCCGAGTCTCTGTTCCTGTTCGCGGGCGGCATAGACGATGTAATAGAAAGGTTTGAGAAAAATGGCTAAAACCATCAGGCTTGATATCATCACTCCTGAGAGGTTGTTCTACCGGGGTGAAATAGAGCTTGTTATAGCGCGAACGCTTAGCGGCGACGAGGGTTTCATGGCGAATCACACGTGGGCGTGTAAGCTTCTCGCCACGGGCGAGCTGTGGATCCAGGAAGCGGGTTCTAAGGATTTCAGGATAGCGGCTATCACCGGCGGGTTTATTGATATTAAAGAGAAGTTTACGATATTTACCGACGCCGCCGAATGGCCTGATGAGATCGACGTAGAAAGGGCAATGAAGTCGGAACTCCGTGCGAAGGAATGGCTGCAAGAGCATTCCCGCGATGTTTTGAACGCCGAGCTGATGTCGGAGGCTAAGAGAGACATATTGAAGTCGCATACGCGTGTTAACGTCGCCGGCGGGGGGGCGAGAAGAAAGAAATGAGAAGCAAAAGATGAGATTTTTTATTCTGGACGCGTTTTCGGACGGTCTGTTCGGAGGGAATCCCGCCGCAGTAGTGCTGTTGGATGATAAAGAACCGTTTCCCGATGAGGGCGTCATGCGGCGTGCCGCCGCAGAGCTGCGTTATTCGGAAACGGTTTTTATTCGGAAAGAAACCGGCGCCGCAGACAGGTACAGGCTCAGGTACTTTACGGTTACGGATGAGGTGGATCTCTGTGGTCACGCTACAATAGCCGCGTTTTCGGTAATCCGTGACGAGGCGGCAGAGAATACGGCAAGCAGAGGAGCCGCAAGCGTGTCAGACATTTGTGTTCGCGCCGAAACAGCGCAGGCTATGCGGTGGACGGCGCTGACAAACGCCGGCGAACTGGATGTTGAAGCCTCGGATAACACGATAATGATGGAGATGGCGGCGCCAAAGGACGCAGCGGTGATCACGGATGAAGCGGAGATTGCCGCACTTTACGGCAGTATGGGACTTGATCGAGAAAGGGCGGCGGATATTAAAGCGCTTTACAGCGACCTTGGGCGTAACTCGGAAGGGGCTGAGAAACTGGCGAAAGATTCCGGGTCAATCTGGAGACCTGAGATAATCTCAACGGGTCTTCCCGATATAATCCTGCCGGTGGCGTCGCAGAG
The DNA here is from genome assembly GCA_031264295.1 of Eubacteriales Family XIII. Incertae Sedis bacterium. GTDB lineage: Bacteria > Bacillota > Clostridia > Peptostreptococcales > Anaerovoracaceae > JAISED01. The sequence goes on from JAISED010000069.1 coordinate 19,614, forward strand.
CGAGCTTGATAGCATAAAACCGGACTTTAACACCGTGAGCGAACTATCGAAGAAGTATGGAGTCGTGGGCATCCACGCGTTTTCAGTCATAGAAGACGAAAGCCGCGAGCAGTGTTATCACTGCCGGAATTTCGCTCCGCTTTACGGCATTCCGGAAGAAGCCGCTACAGGAACTTCCAACGGGGCGTTGACGTGGTACTTATATAAAAAGGGACGCATAAGGGAAGACATTCCCGCGTGTTTTATTCAAGGGGAGGCTATGGGCAGACCGTCTATGGTGTACGGTTTGCTGAAAGGTGAGGGAAAGACGCTCAATATAATGATAGGAGGCAAGAGCGCGCTTCTTGCCAGAGGAGAAATTTTTTTGGCATGATCTTTTCAACATATAAATTTATCCTGATCTTTCTGCCGGTAGTGCTTTTGGGTTTCAGGATACTGATAAAATTTGAAGGCCGTCGTCAACAATCACATGCGCTTGCCGCTAAACTCTGGCTTTGCGCCGCGTCGCTCTTTTTTTATGCGCAGGGCAGCTTGAGTTTTCTTCCCTTTTTCCTTTTCACACTCGTATTTAACTTCGCGGCGGGCAGTATACTGAACAAGCCGGACTTTCGGACGGCGGAGCGCACCGGCGCATTAGGTGATGAGGCGGCGTCCGGCAGCGCTCCGTACGGGATAGCACCCGGCGGCGCTTTAGGCGGCGTGTTGGCGAGACATAAAAATATCGTATTTTTTATCGCGCTGGCGGAGAATATAGGGCTGTTGGCCTACTTCAAATATACGGACTTCTTTCTGGAAAATGTGAACCGCTTTGCGGGCACGGCTTTTCCGTCACCTGAGATAAGCCTGCCTCTGGGCATTTCATTCTTCACCTTCAATATTATCTCATACATCGTGGACAGCAAACGCGGAAAGGCAGGAGCTTACACATTCGTCGACTATATTACCTTTGTGACATTTTTCCCTCACCTCATTATGGGCCCTATAGTGAAGCACAAGGATTTCATAGGGCAGCTTGGAAACGAGGATAACTTTAAGTTCGACACGGGAAACGTCTGTTTGGCGATCTTCCTGTTCTCTGTGGGCTGCGCCAAAAAGGTGATAATAGCTGATCCGCTCATAGCCTATGCCGCCGCGTATTACGCCGATCCTGCCGCGGGAGGGTTTTTAGAGGCGTGGACAGGTACACTGTCGTATACATTGGCCTATTACTTCGACTTTTCGGGATACGGCGATATGGCGATAGCCCTCGGGCTGCTCTTTGGCATAAGGCTTCCCGTGAATTTCAACTCGCCATATAAGGCGAGGAACTTCGTGGATTTCTGGCGTCGTTGGAACATGACCTTGACCGGCTTCCTCAATGAATACATATTCAACAGCGTTTACAGGTTTGGGCAGCGCGCGGGCAAGCTCTTCATAGGCGTGATGGTCACCTTCCTTGTTTCGGGCATATGGCACGGCGCGGGCTGGAATTTCATCCTCTGGGGAGTAGTGAACGGGATTTTCGTTTTCACCGGTATGCTGATGATCCTGCATAACAAGGAGTTCCCTGCGCCCATCTCTCATATTTTAACACTTGCGGGGGTCTTGCTGACGAGGGTGCTTTTCGACAGTCATAGCCTGAGCGGAGCAGCGCTGACACTTAGAAGCATGATCGACATCGCGGCTCTGTCCGGGACGGCGGCTTTCGGGAAAGCGAATATTGAGACGCTTGTGCTCATATTTGCGGGCATTCTGATAGTGTTCTTTACAAAAAACGCCTGGGAACTGGCGGAAGAATTCAAGCCGGATATGCGGCACGCCGTGTGGGCGGCGGCACTGCTCACACTGTCATTGTTCTTTATGACGAATGTTTCGTCTTTCCTGTATTTTCAGTTTTGAGGCATTGCCCGGAACCAAAACAGAGCTTATCTTAACAATCATGCGATATTTCACGTCTTAAAATCACGCATCAATTGAAATAATACCAGAAAATGAAGAATTAATCAAATTATACATTGATTAGTTATTGCAGAAAAATGTCGTAAATTCTGAGAAAACGGCTTGTTTTGAGTGTTAACTTGAAGTATAATAGTATTTGATGTTTCGACTGATTGTCGAAGCGATATTTTACTCGACACATGGTTTTGGAAAGGTATGTATGTTATGAGACTGAAATGGAAGATCGCCCTGCCGGTATTGGGGCTTCTGATGGTATCCACACTTTTGACCGCTTTTTTGAGCTACACGCAGATCAGGCGTTCGACTGATGAAATCGTTGACGCTGTAATAAATTCATCTCTGGATATGCTTGTCAGCACGGCGAGCGAAGCCGGCGAGACGGAACATCTTGTGTTGGGTGAAAACAGCATTAAGAATACTACGTTCGCGCATGTTTTGGCGGAGTTCATCCGGTCGGAGACCGAGAACGGCTCTCCGTTGCCGAACAATCCTGAGTACTTTCAGGGCATTGCCGATCTGTTCGGCATGACTGAGATCAACATTGTCGACGACGGCGGGAATATCGTCGGCAGCAACATCGCGAAAAACTACGGCTACAACTATGGCGGCGCGGATTCGACGCTCGCGTATATGAACATCCTCAACGATCCCGCAGCCGAGATCATCGAAGAGCCGCGCGTGAGCACGGTCTCGGAGGATACGTATCAATACATTGGTGTGGCTCGCAAGGATGCAAAGGGCTTTGTGCAGGTGGGCTTTGATGCGAATGTACCGAAGCGCATAAAGGAGATCCTCCACGTCAGCAACACCGTGAATGACGTGCGCATCGGCTCGACAGGCAGCGCCTCCGCCTTGCTTGACGGTGTCATCATTTACAGCCCGGATGCGGAGAAAATCGGCCGGGATGTGAGATCTGAGCCATGGTACGCGCAAGTATCCGCAGGCCGGGGTAACGCGTGGATAGACATCGACGGCGAAAGTATGTACGCCGGTTATGACAATGTGGACGGAATGACGATGCTCGCCCTGTTGCCCCGCGCCGAGTACATGGGTTATCTCGCCCCTGCCGTCAGTACGGGTGTGATCGGCGCGATCTCCGCTCTGATCGTCACCGCGTTTGTGTATATCCTGCTCATTTTCGTTCTCAGGCCGGTCAGCGCGCTGATCAACGCGTCAAAGATGATCTCCGAGGGCGATTTTCGGTTCAAACCGAAGAAGATGACGAGGGACGAGATCGGCATCCTCAGCAGCAATTTTGAGAAGATGGCCGATACGTTCCGGTCGTATATAGATGAAATTAACATCATGCTGACTTACCTTGCCGAAGGCAACCTGTGCTTTGAGATCGAGCGGGAATATGTCGGACAGTTCGAGTCGATCAAAAACTCGATAAACACGATAAATAACGTCTTGAACAGTACGATGTCCGAGATCGTTTCGGCCTCTTCCCAAGTGTCCACAGGCGCGAGCCAAGTCGCGGACGGGGCGCAGACGCTTGCGTCGGGTACGACACAGCAGGCCGCATCCGTTGAGGAGCTTTCAAGCGTTATTTCGGAAATCAACGGCATGGCGAAGGAGAACACCCAAAATGCCACAACCGCTTTAAATGACGTGCATCAGGCAGGCCGGCTCATGGACGTATGCATGGAACAGATGGACAGAATGCTCACGGCCATGCAGGTGATTGACGAAAAATCACAAAATATTTCCAAGACGACAAAGGTGATTGATGACATCGCGTTTCAGACGAATATTTTGGCCTTGAACGCGGCTGTGGAAGCCGCCCGCGCGGGTCAGCACGGCAAGGGCTTCGCGGTTGTGGCGGAAGAAGTGCGCAACTTAGCTTCAAGATCCGCAGAGGCGGCCAAGGAAACGGAATCGCTGATTAAAAGCAGTTCTCAAAGCGTGACGGAGGGCGATGAGATCGTGGGAGCCGTAAGCGAGAGTTTGCGGGCGGTGGCGGAAATCGCGCAGAAAAACGCGGTTCAGATGGCCGCGCTGCAATCCGTTTCTGTAAAGCAGAGCGAAGCGATGGAGCGCGTAAACATCGGCATCGACCAAATTGCGCAGGTCGTGCAGCAGAACAGCGCGACATCCGAAGAAAGCGCCGCCGTATCGGAGGAAATGAGCGACCGATCCGCAGCGCTGCGGGAATTGATTTCCCACTTCAAGATTAAGGACGACCGTGAAATTCTCAGCTTGGCATTAACGGAAGATCATAGTGAAAAATAATTACGAGGGACAACAGGGGTACAGGGGGCAATAGGGGCAATAGGGGGCACACGGTAAAAAACAGACACAGGGGGCACACGGTAAAAAAACTGTTGCAATTTTACAATAGATCCTGTAAAATAAGAAATAGTTATGGCTCGCTATTATAAATAAAGTTATATTGTAAAAATAGTTAACTTATAGTTAACTATTTGTGCTACGAAAGGCAATATTATAGCGTCGGTGGCCGGCATATATTGAGAAAGTACAAATTGTATACGGCATCATGTGGAGACGCTGATTGGTGTAGGATATGTTTAGAAGCCGTTTTGAGAAGAATACTTTTTCTGCGGAGAATTTGGACTTACCCATATATGAGAATTGGGAGGATATGAGTCTGAGGGATCCGGAAGGGGACTACAGATCAAAAGGAGGTTACGAATCAGCGGAAGCGGCTGACGAAAGATTGAGATCCAAGTGGAATGGTATGATTAAGGCATTAGACGATTTAATCCTTGATTGGCATTAGGACTTGGATAGTACTGTTGCTCAAACGCAAGCTTGGCGCAGAGGTGTGAGATCTTACCAGAAGCGTTCTATTTCCTCTGCATATGTGGTCAACTCGGGGAATAGTGAGCTTTTTCGTTCTCCTATGTTCCGCAGGGCATGTGCGATAGCGCCCGGTTCGGTAATCAATATTTTTGTCAGCAGATCGCAGTTTTCGGGTTGGCGGTTTAGGGCGCGCAAGTCAATGCCGCTCTTATAAAGTTTCTTAGCGCCGCCTTCAAGCAGGTAGTGTGGGCTTATGAGAAAAACCCCATGTTGTGATTGAATGCGGGTGCTGTGGTATTGAGGGATTGTCGCAAGAGGCGGCAATATTTTTATGTCTGAGAAGTCGTCTATTATTAGCGGAATCCCATCGGAATAAATTCTGAGAAGAATATAATGAAACGGATTAAACTCGTAGCAGGTTATTGCGCTTAAAAGCCGATCCGCATAGGTCTGTCTTGCTGACTCAATAGTGGAAATATTTATCAACCCGTTTGATGCCGAATCTGATTTGGGCGTAAAATAAATATGAATATTTTCACTAAGCTCAGAGCCTATTTTTCTTGCAATACGTTCTGTAGTTTTGTCATTGCTTATTATTGAGCGCATAGCTGATTCTATGTAGGGATATCTACCCGTTCTCGTGCATTCGGTGATGATGTCGAAAATCCTGCGATTGAGACGCTGCGGTTGAAGAACCCAAAGTACGGGCGTCATCTTTCTGCGTCTTGCCCTTGTCTCAAGATCGGCGTTTGAGCGGAGTATGGGATCCAAAGCAAAAAAGAGAGCGGATGCTGTAAATGAAGATTCTCACTGTCGGATGCACCATGTGGCATATCCGGCGAAATTGTTAACTCTTGACTTGCGGCGGCTGATAATTCGGCCAGCGCGTTTTTCAGTTCTTGACATTCTACATAGTATGCGGATTCATCATGTAAGCTATTTTCTGTGACGGCGTCGCAACCGCTCTTTATATACGAGCAGACCTTTTTTAAATGAGAATTTAGCTGAGAATTTAGCGCTTCCGCAGAATAGTGCGAACCCGATCCACAGTCTCGCCCATAGACGTCGTCAGGGCTAAAAGAGATTTCACAGTGTATTAAGGCGCCCATAACCAACGCCGCGCGCCTATATATCATATTTTTTCGCGATATTTCCAGCTCATCCGTATCACTTAGGATGTAGTGTTTTACTAAAAAATGGAAATATCCAAAAGCGTCGAAACCCATAGCCGCACACATGCACAGATCCGCAAATACCTCATTGTACAGTTTCGAGTATTGTTTCCCTATCGCACTAACCGTTGATTCAATGATAGCAACGTTGCTGTCGAGAAATTCCACAAAATCATCCTCGAAGTTATCCTTTTCGGAAAGCAGACCCAACCTTGCCCAACCCACCGCTAAGACATCGGATCTTCCGTAGAAAGAGTCTATATCTCCCTTGAGGTGATCGGGCAGTTTAGTAAATAATATGGCGTTTGTCATATAAGTTTCTTTGTTCTGCTTATCTGCGAACAATAGGATGCTTTTAGTGATAGGCATGACAAGATCCGTTAACTGAATCAGCGAGTTGCGAAAAAGATTCAGTGATATCGCGAGATCCTCACGGACACTGTCGGGTAATAGCCGTGTCGCGTCCGGCTTTTCATTGAGCAAAAATGTCATGCGAAGCTTTTCGGCGAAAGAAATTGTTCGATCAAACATATCATCGGATTTTTCAGTGAGATCACTGTATGCATGATTTATACAGGACATGAACAGGTCGTTAACGCCGTTTTCTAAATGGACTTTTTCGATATTACGGTATTTACCGTCTTCCAATATCTCAATGAGTGATTCGACTGTTTCGTTGCGCTTACCGGTGAAGCTATAGACGTCGCGATACAGTTTCTTTATACTTTCGCCCAATGCGCCTATTGTATGTGACGCCTGATGAACCAGTAAATGCATGAATGCATTTATCTGTGTTTCGACGTTGATAGTATCAAGGTCGCGTGTATCAATATATTCCATGAAGCGGCGAGAGAGAATATCAGATACTAGTGTGGCTATGTCGTCTATAAACGGGAATGAAGACCATTCGCTTTCTCCGTCTCCTTCTTCCCTGTTCATCCAGAATTTCATCAAATATGCAGCGATGTTCTCAAAAATATATCTTAACAACGCCTCGTTCCGCGCCGGACGCGGGATAAAACGGAAATTATGGGATATTTCATGGCATATAAGCGGCAAGGTATCATAAAGCAAGTGGAAATAGTCGACACTGGGAAGGACGATCGCCACAAATCGCGCTTGTACGTCCGCCTTTGTCGCGCACTCGGGCAGGGAAGCAGCCTTGGCGCCGATGCCACTCATGAATATGGAATAAGCGGCGATAATCGGTTCAGACTGGTTCGCGGTTACAATAGGCAATACACGTGAATGGGGCTTATTGTCGCCGGTTATGAAGTGCTCATAGAAATCAGAGGAAAATTTTCTGAGGAATTCGGAATAGGCGATCACATATTTTTCCATATCAATGCGTGCTTGCATCTCGAAATTGGGCGATTGTATAGATTGCAAATTGACAGATACCACCAGTTTTGAGAAGCTGTCGATACATATAGCGGAACTTCTCAACCATTTGATTACATCGTTCGCAAACAATTCCCCGGTTTTTTCATGAAGACGACTTTTCTTGCAGTCATTACCGCCGGAGATATATTCGATGTAGTCTGATAGTGAATTCAGAACCACCAGCATCTGTGCGAAAAAAAGCTGACCGTTTACAAACGAGTCGGATTCCCGGAAGATTCCCGAGTAAGTTTTGTGTATATCGCGAAGCAGGCTGAGCACCGTGCGGTATTCTTTAACGCTAAAGCCGATCTTATAACGCTCTGACCAGAGCGTATTGAGCTTCGCACTCAGATAATCATATTGCGCACGGATAAATTTGGCGGAGCTTTTGCTATCTGCCGCAGGCGTATCGTTTGGTTCGCTGTTGGGGGTACTCATCGATCCGTCGTCAGTATCGCTGTAAGGCGTATACGGCGGAATCCTCGACTTTGAGCCTTACCGCTATCTGCGTACGCGAATATGCCACTTGGACATCGTTGCGGGAGCCACCGGAGATATCGGCGTCCGCGGCCTTGGGGCGAACTGCCTGCATTTCTGGACGGGATAAGAAAGTGTAGCTTATAGAACTTGTTGTAAATGTTTCATAACGGTTATTCGTTTTTTCACGAATCCTTATGGCTAAGTTGTAAGCGGTTTCGATCTTATCAGAACGCACAGCGATGATAAAATCACCGGCATTCATTGGATATAATATTTTTATCAGAGTTCCAGATGCGCTGCTCGTATCGCCACGGGGCAGTATCCGAACAATCTCGTCATAATCCATCTTCCATGCGCCGAAGCTGCCGGATTGATTGGAAACTTTGCAACTGACGACCTTAGATAAATCAATGTCACCGAGTTGCTCAGAGCCGCTGCGGCTATTAACTGAAAGCACAGGCGCCTTCTTGTTCACAAGAATCAGTGAAAAGAACGGCATAGTTGAATTGAAGGGGTCGCCAGTCTTATAATCATCACCTTCAAACTCGATCATAGCGACGAGCAAATGCGACAGAACAGGGTAGTCGCCGTTTTCAAACAGTTTGCTTTGCTCAGAAAAGTATACGTAGGGTCTGATGTGCGGATGAATGGTTGTGAGTCTGCTCATCTTGGTACAGAGCAGTTGATCAAAATAATCGAAGGAGTAAAAGCGGTCATTGTCCTCGCCGCCGTCTTCAACATCATCGTTTTCGATGCCGCAGCTTTCGATGTCATATGAATTTTCGATATAACCGCCGCGTCGTGTGAGCCTGACCAGATACAACTCGGCAATCTCAGGAATCATTTGATCTACTTGATTGTTTTCCGTGCCGTCATATTTTGAATATACCATTATATTAATACTCCAAGTGTGAAAATAAAATCGCAGATGTAGTACCCTGTGCCTCATGAGAATCTACCAATTCACGGGAATTACGGCTAATCGCCGGTTCTCTTTTCGTCATGACAATAGTGATAATTAAACCGCATAACAAATTATAGCACTCATATTGGTAAAAAACAATTATATGGAAAACATATTTACAAACATCGGGAGAATTGATATATTAAAAAGGACTTATAAAAACATACCGCCCGAAAGTGCTGCGGGGTTTTTAAACTGAATTTATACCGAGTTCAGTATCAGTACAAATGTGAGAAATACAAGACAGGGGCGGCGTATATGCAGAAAAGACAATTCACGGCTTCCGCCGATCAGGTGCGGCGGGGAACGCATGGGTCGGATGAAAAGGCTGATTCCGGAAAAACTGATTCCATACACTTATTCAGGAACTGGATGATCGGACTTGTGGTCTTCATGGCGCTGACGGCTTTAGCGATTGCGGGGTTTAACGCGCTTGTAGACCCATTCGGCGTATTCGGCGATAAGGCGTTTAACTGGTACGCATACGACATGACCAACAACCCAAGAACCGCCAAGATTGCTTACCTCGACGAGCGAAACGGCGATTATGATTCATATATCATAGGATGCTCGAAGACAAGTTCATTCTCTGTTGAGCTGCTTGACAAGTATTACGAGGATGCGAAGTTCTACAACATGATAATGTACGGCGGCGATATGTACGACATAAAGATGACGGCAAGATATGTGCTGGACAGTTACAAGCCGAAAAACATAGTGATCGCGCTCGGACTTGAGGAAACCGTAAATTACAATGTGACGGAGGATAGAACGAAGAATAACCTTCACGCAAAGGTAGAGGGAGCGCCGTTGCTGCCGTTTTACGCCAAATATCTTTTCCTGAATCCTTCATATGCGGCGGATAAGCTGGGAGCACTGGCGGACAGGAGCCTGCTCCCGAAGGCGTTCGATGTCTTCGAGCCGGAAACCGGCGTCTACAACAAGTCGCGCAGGGACGCCGAAAGGATTGTTGACATGGATGAATTCATGGCGAATAATCCGGGATTCGAATACGATCTGACGGATAAGCGCATGAGGTCTATGGATAAGGCCGTTGCGGATGTGGCGGAGATCCGGCGCGAATGCGAGTCGCGGGGCGTGAGCTTCATGCTCATAATGGTTCCGCTTTACTATAAGGAAGTGGACAATTACAGCTATGACGAGCTGGCGGAGTATTGGCGGGCACTTGCGGATGTAACAGAATTCTGGGATTTTTCAGGATATTCCCCCATCAGCTTCGATGAAAGATATTTCTATGACGCCTATCATTTCAGAAATTCAGTCGGAGATATGGCGCTTGCCCGCATATTCGGAGATGAGAGCGTATTTGTTCCCGAAAATTTTGGGCGGCTGACTACAAGGGAAAACGCGGAGGCTCACGCGGCGGAGATATTCGCGGCGCGGGCAGCGCCGGAAATAGATTCGTACACAGCGAAACTGCCTATATTGATGTATCATGACATAGATCCAAAGCCTGCGGGCGATACCTGTGTCACACCTGAGCGGTTCAAAAATGATATGGACGAGCTTGCAAGGGAGGGATACACGGCAGTCAGCTTCGGGGAAGTGAGAGATTTTGTTCTGCGCGGCGGAAGCCTGCCTGAAAAGCCGGTAGTGATAAGTTTCGACGACGGTTATCGCAGCAATTACACCTTCGCGTTTGATATCCTAAAGGCAGCCGGCATGAAGGCGACGATCAATCTTATCGGGGTTTCTGTGGGCAAGTCGGTTTACAAAGACAGTGATAAGCCTATAATACCGCATTTTGGTTACGAAGAAGCCAGAATGATGTACGAGTCGGGCGTGGTCGACATTCAAAGCCATTCATGGGCTATGCACGACAGCGCCGAGCTTGAGGATCCGAAGGTATACAGGGAAGGCGTTATGGCGCGGAAAGGCGAAGGCGAGAAGGCGTTCGCATTCGCGTTTAGGGCGGATGCGCTCAAATCGCGAGAAGAGATCGAAAAAAACGTAGGCAATGAGGTCTTCGTTTATGCCTATCCGTTTGGCTTCTACAATGAACTGGCCGAGGCCGAGCTGCGGGATATGGGATACACGGTCACGCTCTCCATCGACGAGGGCGTGAATACCCTGCTCCGGGGATTGCCGCAGAGCCTTATAGAAATGCGCAGAATATCGGTATATACGAACTCGCCGGGCGTGACGGAATTGATCGAGCGCGCGTGAGTAACTGAGTTCAGAGGCGGCTGCGGTGGGCACGGCGGCTGCCAAAACGCGGCCGCGCGTGATTCAAATCACATACAATAACGGAGGTAGATATGAAGGACGAAATTAAAAATAAGGTAAGGGGATTCCTCGCCAAGAACAAGAAAATCGGTGAACTATCGGATGGCGACGACCTGTTTGAAAAGGGTTTTGTGAACTCGCTGTTCGCCCTGCAACTGATCATGTTCCTTGAGAAGGAATTTAAAATCAAGATACCGGATAAGGCGATCAACGAGGATAATTTCAGAAGTGTTGACGCCATTGCCGTCACGGTGTCGGCTGTCGTCAATAATGAGACAATATAGCCGGCGAACTCGGCGGATGATAATGAAACAGTGGGATAAAGGATGATTGATAATGCCGGAAAAGAAAATAAAGTGCGTGGTCTGGGATCTGGACGGAACGATTTGGGACGGCGTCTTGATAGAAGGCGGCGGGAAGGCGCTTAGGAAAGGCGTCCGCGAGATTATTGAAGAATTGGACAGAAGAGGGATATTACAGTCCATAGCGAGCAAGAATGATTATGATGAAGCCTGGAAACGGGTTGAGCGCTTCGGTCTGGATGAATATTTCCTTTGTTCTCGCATAAACTGGGGTTCGAAAGCCAAGTCCATACGCGAGATCGCCGAGGCCTTGAACATAGGACTGGATACCTTCGCCTTTGTAGACGATACGGCGGCGGAGAGGGGCGAGGTCAGCTTCAACATCCCGGAGGTCATGACTATAGACGCGGCGGATTATACCACGATGCTTGGGATGGACAGAATGACGCCGGAGTTTATCACGGCGGACGCGTCGGCGCGCCGGCGCATGTATAAGGAAGAGTTCGAGAGGCAGGAGGCTGAGTCTGAATTCGGCGGGACTTCTGAGGAATTCCTAAAGTCGCTGGGAATGAAGCTTAAGATATCGCCTGTGACTGAAAACGATCTGCGCAGGGTGGAAGAACTGACACTGCGAACCAGCCAGATGAACGCAACGGGGTACACCTATTCGTATAAGGAATTGCAGGGGCTGATAGATTCTGACAAACACATATTTCTAAGTGCGGAGCTTGAGGACAAGTTCGGCGATTACGGAAAGATCGGCCTCGCGCTTATAGAGGATACGGCGGACAGTTATGTGATAAAGCTGTTGATAATGTCTTGCCGGGTCATGACGAGGGGGATAGGTTCCACCATACTCATACACCTGATAAAGAAATCGATCAATGACGGGAAGCGGCTTATAGCTGAATATCTTGAGACCGACAGAAACCGTATGATGTATATAACGTATAAATTCATGGGCTTCGGCGACTTGGAGACCGAAGACGGTAAGACGATTCTCGCTTACACGTCAGAAACCCGCCGGGAATACCCCGATTATATCGAGGTGATTGAAGCGGAATAAAGGGAGACGAGCCGGCGCGGCGTCGGGAGTTGCCGGAGAAACAGGCCGGCGCGGCGTCGGGAGCTGCCGGAAAGACGAGCCGGCGCGGCCGGCGCTTGGTTCATCAGCGGTGCTTGTTTGTGAGGGCTTTTATGTTCGCCGCGGACGCCATGATTATCCTGCACAGTGAGGCGACGATGACGATCGCAACGGCAATGCCGCCTGCCATAAAAAAGGTCGCGGCGCCTGTAGTCGCGGCTTTGTCGAAATCACTTTGCATGATATAGGCCATGGTTGTGTACATGCCGGTACCCGGAACGAGGGGGATGATGCCCGGAATGATGAATAAGGTCGTGGCGTCCCTGCCTGCCCGTGACGCAAATTCGGCCATTACAGCCACAAGCCCGGATGCCATGAAACATGCGAATACGGCGGAGCAGCTCAACTCCAACAGTAAGAATTCATAGAGGCAGAAGCCGAAGGCGCCTATGATCGAGGCCGGAAGCATTTGCCGCCGGGGGACATGGAACTGAATACAAAAGCCTAAAGTCGTCAAGAATGCCAGAAGGAAGAACAGCGGCAGGGGATAACGTATGATTTCGTCCAACGGGAATCCGCCTCTGGCGAGAGACCAAGGCTTTAAGACCACGCTTACCCCGCCGGCTATGGCGATCGCGTTTATGAGAGCTTCAGCAAAGCGGGAAACTCCGGCTATCATGTCGCCCGAAAGCAAGTCGCGCGCGGCGTTGGTGATGGCGACGCCGGGGAGAAACATAGTGATCGACGAGATTATAACGGGACTCAGCGTGGATAGAATCCCTATTTCTATACCTATGACCGACATGAGCGAACAGGCGGCGCAGCTCAAAAAGATGCTTATGAAAGGACTGAGCTGCAACTTTCCGACCCATATAGACATTAGATAGGCCACTATAGTGATGCATGAGCATACAAGTGAATCGATCACTCCGCCTCCGAAGCAAAGGCACAAGGAAGCGCCGATAAAAAAGGCGCCCAGCAGGTTCAGTGGGAGATTGTAGGGCTTGATCCTGTTTATTTCGCGGAGCCGGTTGAAACCGTCTTCTACGGACAGGTCGGTAGTCGTGAATATCCTTGAGAACTTGTTGATGAGCGATATCTTTCCGAGATCTATTCTGATGCGTTGGATCCGCTTGATGAATGTATGCATGTTGTCGTCTTCCTTGCCGCCGTCAAGCGAAAGGAAGATGCCGGTGGTCGTGGCGAAGCACTCAACATAATGAATACCGCAAGCGCGGCAGATGCGCGTTATCGTATCCTCGACCCTGTATATTTCCGCACCGCTTTTGAGCATTATTTCACCGGCAAACAGCGCGAGAATCAGTATACTCTTTTGATTTTTACTGAACATATGATGTTACCTTTCTGTGTTTAATTAATGAGTTCAGCATTAGTATAGCTAAGCTCCGGAGCCTGCCTATAAGTATACCATCTTTCATCGTCCCGATCAAATTTCTCAGTTATGAGAAAATTATTCGCAAAATTGTCCAAAAATAGCAGCGAAATATGCTTCGCCGATGCCGCCGCACCAAACGGAAGAATATGCGCCGCAAGCAAGGCTGCGTCGAATGCAGAACGCAAACAGGCGGAGCGGTACACGCTACGAAGGCGTATCGTGTGGCGGTTAGCGACGAAAATATGGCGAATATTTTGATAAATGCCGCAGTAAATATGCAGAAAACTGTGAAAATATTGCAGTAAATATCCGGAACACCTTGGATTGGCATGAAACTTGAATACTACTATAATAACCGGAATCATTGGAGAATGAACCGGCGGCTGTATCGGATACATTGGCGAAATTGAAAACTGACTGATGTATTGTGTATAACAGGCCGGGGAAGTATGAAACGGAGGTATTATCATGACTACAATGAACAAAGCTAAGGCACTGGAGGATGTACGTAGGATTGTCAGTTACATCGAAAAGGATGAGTTGACTGATGAAGAGAAGGACAAGATCGTCAAGGATTCGATCGCGAATTTCAATGAAAATGTCAACCCGGGGTGGTTGGAGTACAGGAAGTCGGTTTCCACAAACGCCGCGTTCGTAGAATGGACGGACACGGAAGATCATTTTGAAGATCTATATGGAACACAATTTATAGATTGCCTGGGGGGCTTCGGCATATTCACCTGCGGGCACAGAAATCCCGCAATTTTGAAAACGGTAAAGGCGCAGCTCGACAAATATGCGCTGCACTCGCAGGAGTTGTTGGATCCGCTGCGCGGATATCTGGCGAATGTGATGGCGATGATAACGCCGGGGGATCTGCAATACTGTTTCTTTACAAACGGCGGCGCCGAGGCTGTAGAAATGGCGCTTAAGCTGGCGAGGCTCGCTACCGGAGGACGGTGGTACATATCCACTGTAGGGGCATTCCACGGCAAGTCCATGGGAGCGATTTCGATGGGCGGAAAAGGCGGATACAGGGAGGATTATATCCCTATGGTGCAGCAGGTGCAGCATGTGGAGTACGGCAACGCCGAAGCCATGGAGGCCGCGATCAAGAATTTGCATATTGTAGGCGAAAAGGTCGCGGGCGTCATTCTTGAACCCATTCAGGGAGAAGCCGGTGTTATAATTCCGCCGCCGGGTTATCTCAAAAAGGTTAGAGAGATCTGCGATCGATATGGCGTGGCTCTTATAATTGATGAGATACAGACCGGAATGGGCAGAACCGGCACGATGTGGCGATGCGAATATGAGGATATAGTTCCGGATATTATGACATACGGCAAGGCCTTCGGCGGCGGTATAATGCCGATCACAGGCATTATCGCCAGACCCAAGATGTGGGTTGACAAGCTCATCAACAATCCGTGGATACTGGGATCGCCTACCTTCGGAGGCAATCCGCTGGCGTGTTCCGCAGCGCTTGCTACCATAAAGTTCATGCTTGAGAACGACGTACCGGGCATGTGTAAAAAGAAGGGCGAATATATAATGGGCAAGCTGGGCGAGCTGCAGAATAAATATCCGACGGTGCTGAAGACGTTCAGGGGCGCGGGATTGCTGATATGTATGGAATTTCCGGAGGCGGAAGTGGGATATCGTGTGACAAAGGGGCTTTTCGAGCGCCATGTGATGACCGCGGGAACGCTGGTAAACGCGAAGACTGTCAGAATAGAGCCTCCGGCAGTCCTGAGCAAGG
Source organism: Eubacteriales Family XIII. Incertae Sedis bacterium (assembly GCA_031264295.1). Lineage (GTDB taxonomy): Bacteria > Bacillota > Clostridia > Peptostreptococcales > Anaerovoracaceae > JAISED01. The sequence goes on from JAISED010000069.1 coordinate 35,102, forward strand.
AGAGCATAGACTCGGTAATGACGAAGCTGGACGAAGCTCTGGCGGACGCAAAGGCTGAATTTAAACTATAGGGGACGTCTAAAAACCCCATAATATCCAAGTAACAAGGGATTGCAAGTCATGTCAGCCAACATTAACAGACTTGTAACACCCTTGTAATGGACATTTTGCGCCGCTCTGCTATAATTAACATAAGCTCCGGAAACTGGAAATCATTGTATTACAGTTATGTTACAGATGATTCCTGTTTGTTGACGGCAACTGAGGTAAAAGGGTATAATTCTTGATATGATGTGGTTGCACGGGTATGTATTTAACTGTAAAACCGGACTTGTCAGAGTATGCGGATATGAGCGTGGGAATAGCGTTCGCCGCATGGCGGAGATGATAGAATATGCTTGCAGGAAGTCTGCACGCGTTTCTATATAAACGGCGTCAAATTATCTTCAGAAGGGGAGGATGATTTGAATCAAAAATTTTTTTAACACTCCCCTTCGTATGAGGAAACCTTTTAAAAGGAGGAATTTTGTATGAGGAAATTAATTTCGATAGTACTGACCCTCGCGTTGGTACTTGGAAGCCTCGGTTTTACCGCGTCGGCGGCCAGCAAGCCAAAGTTGCTTGACATCGCTGATAACGCGAACGAGGAAGCGATCCAGGTTGCATATGACCTCGGTATCGTTGAAGGCACTCCGGAAGGCAATTTTGAGCCGGATAAGGCCGTTACAAGAGCGGAATTTGCCGCTTTGATCACAAGAGCACTTGCTATTCCGCAGAGCGCGCTCGCGTCTTACGGCGGCGCTTCGTTCCTGGATACCGCAGGCGCTACATGGGCTGTACCCTATCTGGCTTTCTGCCAGCAGAAGGGCATCATGAAGGGCGACGGTTACGGCAATGCGATGCCGCAAAGAACGATTTCCCCGAATGAGGCCGTTACCATGGTTCTCAGGGCGATCGGATACACCGACAGTGCTTCCGTACTCGTTGGACAGTGGCCGGCGAACTACGTATCGCTCGGACAGTCGCAGCTCCTTTACACTAAAGTAGCTGACTCAACTGAGATGAACAAGGCCGCGGCCGCGCAGATGATCTACAATGCGCTGACAGTGCAGCTGGTTCAGGTTGACGCAAACGCGGCGGTAAGCCTGCTGTGGAACCGCATCAACGCGACCAGAGAGGATCCGAGAAGTCTGCTGACAGCAGGTTTGGACTGCGAATACGTTGAGAAGGCTGTTATCACTTACGCCGATGCAGCGTCATCCAAGATCAACCTGACTCCTTATGTAGGAAACAGAGCGGCGCTTTACAAGAGCAATGCGGACGACGAGGTTGTAGCAGTCACTGAGATCGACACCACACTGCTTCCCGGTCAGTTTACTTACAGCGGAACAGGCGCGGATACAGTTGTTGACAAGTTCAAGTCTATAGACGGTACCGAGTATAATCTCAGCGGCAGCGTCAAGAGTCTCTTCTCGACAGCGAACAACGGTGATGTAACTGTGGACGCCGCTAAGGTAGCCAAGTTCCAGAACGGTAATGACAACCCCTCAGCTCCGGCCGGAGGCGATTGGTACAGTTATGTATCAGGCACTGAGAAAGCTCAGGCTAAGCTGGTCATAGGCGCTAAGATAAGCGGCAAGACAATAACAGAGCTTTCTTCCATCGCTGTATGGGAAGCTGTTGGGACATTCCTGTGGGCAAGCGACAGTCTTGACGGCAAGAAGATCGAAGGATATGAACTGCCGTTAGACAATAATGACGATATCGATCTGAACGCCTTTACCCTTGAGGGTGTAAACACTCTGGAGGAAATCGCGGTTGACAACGTAGTATATGTCTTCAGAAACAGCTCCAGCAAGATTTCGAAGATTCAGGTCGGAACAAAGAGCCAGAGCGGTGTAGTAACCAACTACAACGATGTGGACAGCGAAGGCGAGATCGGCGGAAGTACATATGGCTTTGCTCCCTATACAGGTTCAGGGATCAGCGACATCAAGTCAGAAAACGCCATCAACAATGAAGGAACAGCTCTGCTCGACTACTATGGAAGGATATACGACTTCAAGCTCAGCGAAGCTTCTAAGGGTTCTTATGCAGTATTCGAGGATTATGGATATACAGGTTCACAGCTCAACCAAGTTCCTGTGATCAAGCTTCTCGACAAGACCGGCAAGGAAATTTCTTACGAGGCCACGAAAAAGTATGCGGAACTTCCGGCGACAAATGTTGATAGCTGGTTGGCAATGGAGAGTCTTGTTACAGCAACCGGCAGAACCGGATACCTGGTGGAATACAGCATTTCGTCAGGCAAGCTCAGCAAGATGAATCAGGAAGCTGAGGTAAACGGCAGAGAAAGAGGATATATCGGAGACATCAACACCAAGTATTCGTCGAAGGTTGCCACTGTGAACAAAGCTGGTTCAATGCTTTCAGTAGCGGCTGGTTATGTGGGCGGCACCTCCGGTAAAGCGCAAAACTACATTATCGACAGTGGTGCTGTGGTCTTTGTGAAATCAGGCGATGATTACCAGCTTGGCACTATAAACGACATCTTGGATAGTGATCTTAATTACGGATTCAATATCTTCAGAGACGGAAACAAGATCAAGGCCATCTTGGTCAATGAGGCAGACGCAGGAGCGTCCAGCGCGTTCGTTATGGTTACAGCCAGATCAAGGTCGGCAAGCGGCACTGATACGGTTGACAAGCTGACCGGTTACGACTTCAAAGACGCCACCGGAGCGAGCAAGAAGACATGGCTCTACACCAACGACAACTTCTTAGGTGAACTTGAGAGTGTGGCCGGCAACTACGATGCAAAGGTTCCGTTCCCCGAGTTATTGAAGTTCAGCGTCACAGAAAACGGCGTCTTGAAGAATGTGGAACGTATCACAGCTGATGCCGATAGATTTGACCTGGCGGATATTGACGATACCAAATCGCACTTTGATGGTGTCAAAGTTCTGGAGTACAGCGGTAGTTCGGGCGGAACATTTACACTCACTGTAAGTGATGGCGTAAATGATAATAACGTGAACTACGTAAGCTTCGAATCGACTACCGTGCTTTACAAGGTCGATGGCAGCAGCTGGGCGCCGGCTAAGTTCAACCAGGGACAGATAAACTCCAACAAGGATGCTAAGTACATCTTCCTGAAGACAGATAGCGACAATGCGTTCAACGTGATTATTCAGGTTCGCTAGTGCGGAACAGGATGTAACAACTAAGATTTAAAATAAGTAATAAACGAGAGCGGCGACCGGTAATAGGTCGCCGCTTTTGTGATCATAAGCGTAAGGGGGCTTCTAAAAACCCTGCCGTACAGCGAAAAAAAGACCGTCCGGGAGCGTGACGAGGGTTTCCGGAGCTTGCCTATATCTTATAAAAAAGAATAAACCTGCTTGAATAGAAGATATGTCTGTGATATTATGAGGTCAAGATATGACAAGGGAGGTCTTTAATTCATGATTAATCGAGAGCTATATATGAGCCGCATCCGTCCATTTATCGGAAATGAGTTGATTAAGGTTTTAACAGGCATTCGCCGCAGCGGAAAATCCGTCATGCTGGATTTGATTAAGCGAGAACTGATCGCCTCCGGTGTAAGTGAGGAGCGGTTTATTTCTATCAACTTTGAGAATATGAGTAATGCGCAGCTTTGCGTTGCGGATGTGCTGCACAAGGAGATTACGCAGCGGGTAAACGGCATTCACGGCAAGGTATATCTTTTTTTTGATGAGATTCAGGAAGTCCTTGGCTGGGAAAAGTGCATAAATTCATTTCGGGTTGAATTTGATTGTGATATCTATATTACCGGCTCAAACGCCAAGCTGCTTTCGGGGGAATTGGCCACATATCTTGCGGGGAGGTATGTAGAGTTTGTGATTTATCCTTTTTCATTTAGGGAGTTTTCAGAGCTGTATCATACCGTTTTCCCTGATTCCGACTTGAGAACGGTGTTTACAGAATACCTTACTGATGGCGGAATGCCCTATTTGAGCAAGCTTCGTTATGATGAAGAGCCGAGCCGCCAGTACCTGCAAGACCTCTACAACTCCATTGTTCTTAAAGATATCGTAAAACGCAACAACATACGGAATGTTGATCTGCTGGAGCGCATCATCGCGTACATTACCGCAAATGTTGGTATGACCTTCTCCGCTACGGCGATCTCAAAATATCTCAAGAGTGAGGGACGCGCCGCATCGCCGGAGACAATCTTAAACTACATCAAGGCATGTGAAGAGGCCTTTCTGTTCTACCGTGTCCGCAGACAGGATCTGCAGGGGAAGAAGATTCTCACAGTCAATGAAAAATACTATATCGCTGATCACGGCCTAAGGGAGGCTGTTTTTGGCGGAAATATGAAGGATATCAACCTGATCTTTGAGAACATTGTATATATGGAACTCCTGCGGCGGGGATATAAGGTCACAGTCGGCAAAGTAGGGGAGAAAGAGATTGACTTTATCGCTGAAAAGCAAACGCAAAAGCTCTATGTTCAGACGGCTTATCTGCTTGCATCCGAGGAAACAATCCAGCGTGAATTCGGAGTATATGATGTGATCAGGGACAACTTTCCGAAGTATGTCGTGTCATATGATGAATTTGATATGAGCAGAAATGGTATAAAGCATATGAATATACGCGAGTTCCTATTAACTGAACAATGGAATTAATACCAAAAAAAGACCATTGCAATCCCCCATGGTATTGCGTATAATGGAGATGAGAGACGATTATGAGCGAGCTTAAATACAGGTAGCAGATCAAGGCAACTACAGGGAAAGGGCGACCTATTACGCTTCTAAACTAGTTTCAGGGTCGCTTAACGCCGGAGAAGACTACAAGGAAATGCCGCAGTCTATACTGGTCAGTATTATTGACTTTGACTTGTTTACCTGCGATAAATTTGATTCGGAGTTCGCCTTGCTTGAAAAGACGCGTCACGAACTGCTCTGCGACAAGATGGAGCTTCGTTTTTTTGAACTGCGAAAACTACCGAAAACAATCGACACGAACGATATGCTGCAAGTTTGGCTGAAAGTATTAAGCGTCGAAACGGAAGAAGACTTAAATGAGCTCAAAAAATTGGAGGTAAAGGAAGTGG
>JAISED010000079.1 GCA_031264295.1 Eubacteriales Family XIII. Incertae Sedis bacterium
CCGTCGTTCGACAATTCTACCGGTGATGAACATGACCGCTGATGTGATCAGCAGCGCCGCCCCGATAATTTTCAACATGCCTATCATCCACCAAAAATCTGTGAAAAATATACTTTCCGCTTCCTGAGCGTAGTATTCAGCGCCTCCATCCCCTTCATACCATCTGAGAAAGACCGAACCGACGACTGACATGACGCCTGTGACCAGTGAATACACCGCAAGTCTGTATGTATCCCCGCGCGCCAGACGCGTTATAGGATTCACCGGGTAATTTTTCGGGTCGTTCACAGACCTGCCCCCGTAGATCCATTTGCATATCATGTAAAACACAGGTCCGGTAGACGCGCCTATTATGCCGATGAGAAAATAATCCGTTCCGTTGAGGAAGTACACTACGAATGACAGCGTTAGCGGAAACATAGTGAAGAGCCATAAACCGATCTTTCCGCCGGGTATTATGTAACAGCCCTTCCTCTCGGAAACGGGGATCTTCTTGCGCAGCTTTATTATTGCAAGGGGCAGAATGATGTAGAGCGCCAGTATGAAGATAACTTCGGCCATGACCAGCGTTCTGAAACCGTATTGGGCAAGCAGCACGGTGACAAAGGCCAATGAAAGCACTCCCACGTAGGGCACGCCCCTCTTCTTACTCACCTTAACCATAAATCCGGGACAAAGATGGTCGTCGGCCATCACAAAAAAGCCCCGCGAACCGGATGCCAGATAGGTGTTGAAAATCGCGCACTGTGATATAATTGCCACGAAAAGGAAGGCATAAGCCCAGACCGATCCCAGATTCGCCGCAAGCACGTCGGCATAACCCACGCTCCCCGCGCCGCCATCCGTCGACCAGCTTTCCCACTGCCCTATGGAAGCCAGCCCCCCGAGTGTCGGCAGTATGTAAGTCATCGCTATCAGCGGCATGGCGAACAGCAATCCCTTGGGAATCACCTGCGGATTCTTCACCTCCCCCGCCAATGTTGAAATGCATTCGTATCCGCAATACATCCACACGCATATGGACACTGAACCTCCGATGCCTTCCAACAGGCTCAAGTCCTCGGCGATATACGGGGTCATAGGGTTTTGACTCCAATTCAGCAGCCCCACCACAGTAACAGTGGCAAAGGCGGCTATTATAAGGGCAGACAGTACGCTGCTTACAAATCCCACTTCCCTCAAGCCCAGCAAGTTCACAACAGTGAATATGGATATCATGATTAACTTTATAATAAATGCGATATTGTCGGAAAAATCAATGTACTGACTCATATAATCCACAACCAGCGCTGTATAGACGCCGTTTGTGATGTAAATGCTGACGGTGTTCCACCATCCCGCCTGAAATCCCCAGAATTCCCCGAAGGCCTCCCTGACCCAGACGTATACCCCGCCCTCCGACGGCAATATGGAACCGGCTTCGGCCACCATGTTGCTTATAGGCCACGCCCATATTATCGGAAATACTATGAGCATCGTAAGCGTAAGTCCCGGTCCGCTTATCGGGATCATTTCTTCTATGCCGAAAGCGCCCGCCGCGACCAAGCAATAGATCATGAACACAATGCTCGACGGTTTCATGTCGTGTTTTTTCAGACCCGCTACCCCATGCAGCGGCTTCCCGCTCGTATTACCGGCCTTTCTGCCCTTGGCGTTTTTACCGCCGCCGCGCTTGTTTTGAACAAGATTTCCTTGCATTAGCGCCCCCCTTCCTGTTTCTTATCAATATAACAACAAATCGCTCCGTAGCCGCAGAAGCGGCACGCCGAATTTTCTTTCACACTGCCGGGCGCAACATCTATCACGCCTTCCGTCAGATTTTTGCAAAACTCGTAAACCTTCTCTCCCACATCTTTGCGCAGCTGTTCGAATTCCTCTTCATTCAGCAATTTCCGCGATGCGGGATGGCTCTTGACCAGCCTTGTTTCACCGCTTATCTCGTCCTGCCCCAACTTCACAGGTATTATGTCCGAGTATCCGCGGTTGAAGTGCAGACCGTCAAATTCCGTGCCCGCTATGGCGCAAAGCACATCTTGTTCATCCACAGCCACGCCGTCCATGCGAAAACTCTTGCGTAACTCCCTCATGGCTCTTTCCGAGCCTGCGTCAGACTCGTCCGCGCTCCATTCCCCGCAGTCCAGCCTCGGTTCCGCGACTTTAAAGTAAAAGGCTCCTGCGGGTTTCAGCCTTCGTCCCGCGGCGCCGGATGTGGCTGCCTCAAGATACAGCATGAGCTGAAGTCTCCATCCTTCCCGCGCTTCATCTATGTCGAATTTCTCTTCGCCGGATTTATAGTCTATTATCTTCGCGCGGCCGCCCCTTATCACGTCAATCCTGTCTATCTGCCCTTCTATCCTTACCTCCGTTACTTTGTCCGTCCTGCACACTACAGGGGGAAAGTTCTTTCCGGCGCCAAAGCCTTCCTCGAAAAACATTTCCTCTATAAGTCCCGCCTTCACCTGTTCGGCGACGATCCAGGCCGCCATACCCGCAACCGTTCTTATCCTGCTTGTTCTGTACTGTTCCAATCTACCTTGTCTGAATATACCCGCGAATTCCGCGCCGTCTCCGGCGGAGTTCTCCAAAAGTCCGGCAAATATACCGTCAACTATGCTTTCACAATCGCTGCGGCTTACCTCCATCCATTTCGAACCCTCACCGGAGACCGGAATCCCCGGTGTCGTCAGTTCTTTCGAAAAATTCATCAGCACCTTGTGAAAAAGATCGCCGCGCTCACGGGGTCCGATCTCGTACATGCGCTTTTCCGCAGGCCGCAAGCCGTAGGTGATGAAATGGGAGAATGGACAGCGCGCATACCGCTCAAGCCCCGAAGGACTTAGGCGTATGACAGCGCCGATGCGTTCCGGGTTTTCGCTCTCTCCCTGAAAGCTGCCGTTCTCCAGTCCGCCGCCTTTCAGTCCGTAGAGCCGCTTCACATATTCACGCCCTATCCTCTCACGTCTGTTTGAAAAAAGAACCCCTGCCTCTATCGGCTTCAGTCTGTCCGGATCGTGCCGCCTATACCATCCCAGCGTACAAAGCCATACATCCGCCGGAGGCGTAACACCGCCGGCCGCGTCGACGTCCTGTGCCGGAGGTGTAACACCGCCGGAAGCGCCGACGTCCTGTGCCGGAGGCGTCATTCCTCCAGTCGTCTCCACAGCCTGCGCCGCTGGCGCTGAAGCCTCCGCGTTGCCGGACATGCCTCCGTCAGCCATCTCCCTGATCGCAGCCGTAAGGTGAACCAATGTACTCTCCCTGGCATTGACCAGATCCATAGCTGCGCCGCCGCTGCGTATGTCTTTTTCGACGGCATTGCCGGGGAACATCCTCCTCAGCTTCTCGAATATCAACGACGGACGCAGCTCATTTCCATCGTGATCCGAAACCGAATAACTCATCCAGATCCGCTGATTCGCCCTAGAGAGATTTCTATATATCGCCAGCTGTTCTTCCTCTGCCATCAGAGCGTCCAGCTTACCTATCAATCTTCCGCCTTCAAAAATATGCGCGCGTTCATCCTCATTCAGGAGACCGTCGCCGCCGCTGTTCGCAGGCAAAACGCCGTCGTTAGCGCCCAGAACGAAAAGCGCGTCCACCCTCCCCGTTCTTGTCCGCTGCATGGTTCCTACGAGTATCTGATCATTTTTCGTAGGTATCAGGCCGATTTCAATGCTTTCCAGTCCCGCCGCCAACAAGTCCGCGTAGTCCTCCCTGGACAAGCGCACTTCTCCCAGTATTGCCGCCATCTGATCGAAGATATCCACAACCTGAGTCCATACCTGAGACAGCTCCTCCGCACGTTCTTCGCGCCCTGCCAGACGGAAATTCCTTGCTTTTTCCATGAGTTTCTCAGGCAGTTTTGCTTCATCGCGCAGGAAAAGATAGATCGCTCCGGTTCTCTCCGCCACAGAACGGGTTCCCGCTACTATTTCAATAAATTTCATAATATGGGATGTTATAGAAGCCCTTGCTTCATTCAGCTCCCGCAGCCGGAACGCCTTCTCCCCATTCTTCGAGCCGACTGCGGAAAAGTCGTAAGGACTCAGCCTTTCGAACTCATGCGTCCATCCGCTCTTGCCTCTCACACGATATTTTACCGCATACTCGTCCAGGATTTCGCACTGGGCGGCGTCGATGGGCGACACCCCTGTCTTCATCAGGCGGATCACATCTTCCGTTCTCCAGTTCCCGGCTGTTATATCCATTAAAGCGCTTATATACTCCAGCACGGGATTGTGAAGCAGATTCCTTCGTTTATCCATGAATATGGGCAGATCGTATTCTGAAAACACCCGTCTTATAACAGCGCCTCGTTTCTCCAGATCATTACATATCACGAGTATGTCGCGATAACGCTTGCCCTCTTCACGGATCATCCGTGTTATTTCTGCCGCCGCGCTCTCAGCCTCGGCGTAATAATTAGCGGCCGCAAGCATTGTCAGCTCAGGTGCCGCCCCCCTGTACACACGATATGGATAACTGAAAATTTCCTTCTCAATATGAACGAGAGCCGCAGGCTTTGCAAGCCGCCCGCTGTCCTCTAAATCGTAAATATCACAGACACTATACCGCTTGCCGGCTTCCCTGGCGCAGGCGCATAAAGCGCCTGCCAACCTTTGAGTGATCTTGAATACGTCGTCGTCCCTGTAAGCACGCGAAACTGTGCCTTTCACCACATCAGCCCGACTATACCCTGACGCCTCCGCAGAGGCGCCCGTCCGCCCGTCCGCCCGCGCCCTGCTCATGCCGCCCGGAGCAGACCCGTTCACCGTTGTAAGGACGATATTCACCGCTGCGGCGTTTCCGATCAGCCCCTTTATTATATCCATATCCTTGGGACTGAAACTGTCAAAGCCATACATCCATATGCTGCTGTTCTTTATCATCCGCGACTTCGGAAGTTTCGATGTGAAAAACGCAAGATGATCCTCGCTGTCCATGTATTTTCCGTGCGTCAATTCTTCATAGCTGCTGTATATCCTCAGAATATCAGCAAGCTTCCGCTTCAGTACCGGCTGTTTCTCGTTCTCATATAGTTCTTTGACATCGTCGGGCGAAATATTGTACAGCTTCATCTCTGAAATGAGGTCATTCATCATCTCCGCCAGTGTCTTCAGACCATGCGAATCAGAAAACGACTCCAGACGCTTTGCTTCCTTTCTGATGATCACAGAGAGAAGCATATGGCGGCCGGTCTTGCTTATGGGGATTCGACTATCGCCGCCGGTCTCCTCAAGCACTCTCTGACGGAGTCTGGAGAGGCTTATAATCTCAATCTCCATAAACCCTGCGTATTTCAAATAAAAAAAAGCGCCGCGCTCCGCTTCCAGTGTGAACTGGTCGGGCACGACAAGCAGTATCCTGCCATCCGCATTGCCGGATTCACGCAGCAACTTAAATTCTTCATCTATGAGTGAAAACAGGAACGCTTCTTTGTCCCTGTCTTCCCTGCCGCAATATATATTCAGCATCTCAAATCCCGCCGCCTCTTACATCCCCCCAATATTATTCGTAGCCTCTGGGGTTATTTTTCTGCCATTTCCATGAATCCGCGCACATCTCATCTATATCGTAAACCGCGCTCCAACCGAGTTCAAACCTCGCCTTTGATGAATCCGCAAAGCAACATGCGATATCGCCCGGACGCCTCGCAGCGACCTTATACGGTATCTCCCTGCCGCTGGCCTTTGAGAACGCCTCAATAACCTCTAAAACGCTGTAGCCTCTGCCCGTACCCAGATTGTAGATCAAACAACCTTCGCTTACTCCCGCCTTCTTTCCGGACAGCTTTTTCAGCGCCGCCACATGCCCTCTCGCGAGATCGAGCACGTGGATATAGTCTCTGACCCCCGTACCGTCAGGGGTTTCATAATCATTCCCGAAGACCTTCAACTCGTCAAGCGTCCCGATCGCAACTTGCGCGATATATGGAACCAAATTGTTGGGAATCCCTCTGGGATCCTCGCCTATAAGTCCGCTCTTATGCGCGCCTATGGGGTTAAAATAACGGAGCAGCACAGCGTTAAAACTATGATCCGCGACCCCGCAGTCCTGCAGTATACGCTCTATCGCCAGCTTGGTTCGCCCATATGGATTGGTTGCGTTCAACGTATATTCCTCTTTTATTGGCACGATTTCAGGATCCCCGTAGACCGTAGCCGAAGAGGAAAACACCATCTTCTTCACATTGAATTTTTTCATGGCATTGAGAATAGAAAAGGTGCACCCGAGATTATTCATGTAGTAACTCAAGGGTTTGGCCATGCTCTCGCCAACTGCCTTCAAGCCCGCGAAATGCATAACAGCGTCGATCTCCGGATAGTTCCAAAACAACTTTTCTGTCGCTTCCAGATCACATAGATCTATCTTTACAAATTCCGGGCGCTTCCCTGTAATCGCACCTATGCGGCCTATTACTTTCTTGCTGGAATTCGAAAGGTTATCCGCCACTAACACATCATATCCGGCCTCTATCAATTCCACGCACGTATGGCTGCCGATGTAACCCGCGCCTCCGCTGACCAGTATCATATTCTACTTCTCCTTGCGTTTATCCTGCAAGCGTGCGGCAAACACTCTGTCGCACTCCCCAAGATCCTTAAAAATCCTTACATCCGTAAAATGCTCCGTTATACCCGGCAGACTTCCTACCGCCTCCGCTTGATCATATCCGATCTCTAAAAAGATCACGCCTTTTTTCTTCAGATAGAGGTGGGCGCTTTCCGATATACTCCTGTAAGCTCTAAGTCCGTCTTCCCCGCCGTCAAGAGCCAACACCGGTTCGTGCTCCCGGATTTCCGGCTGAAGCTTTTCTATGTCGCCGCTTCTTATATAAGGCGGATTTGATATGATAATATTGAATTTAGCCCCGGTAATACCCGGTTTAAATGCGCTGAACATATCGCTTTCTATGAATTTTATTCTGCCTGAAACACCCGCTGAGGCGGCGTTTTTCTTTGCGGCTGAAATGGCGTCCGCGCTGATATCCGTAGCCGTGACCTTCACGTCGTCGCTGTTTTTACACAGGCTCACCGCAATAGCGCCGCTTCCCGTTCCGATTTCGAGCGCTTTCCAGCCCCCCGCAGGCGTCTTCTCATTCTTCATGAAGTCAAGAACCGCTGTGACCAAGGTCTCTGTGTCGAAGCGCGGTATCAACACGCGTTCGTCCACTTCGAAGCCTATGCCCATAAACTCCTGCACTCCCGTAATGTATTGCAGGGGCTTCCTGCTTGCCCGTATGTCAACCAGATCAAAATAAGCCTCGCAGCTCTTCTCCGACAAGACGTCATTCCAGCGAAAAAAGAGCTTGCTTTTTTCGAATTCCATCAAAAAGCATAGCAATTCCTCCGCATGCAGCTTAGATTCATCACAACCCGCCTCAAAGAGGCGCGCCTCTGCGATCTTCAGTATTTCCTTAACCTCGAGACTCATTTTTTCTCCGCAATTGCCGCGTTAAGCGGTCACATAAACCTGTCGTTTCGTTCCAATACCTTGCGTATTACCTGTATAAAGTCCGCATTGGTCTTTGTATGCGCAAGGTGATCTATGATGAGCTCCGTAACCTCCTGTGTTCCCAGGTTGGCCATCGCCCTTCGCATTATCCATATTGCTTCCAATTCGTCCTGATCCATGAGAAGATCCTCTCTTCTGGTTCCGGATTTGTTGAGATTTATAGCTGGGAATATACGTTTTTCCGAGAGTTTTCTGTCCAGATGGAGTTCCATATTTCCCGTCCCCTTGAACTCCTCAAAGATCACGTCGTCCATTCTGCTGCCCGTCTCTATGAGAGCTGTGGCAAGTATGGTAATACTGCCGCCTTCCTCCATCTTACGCGCTGCGCCGAAGAACTTTTTCGGCTTATGAAGGGCGCCCGGGTCGAGACCGCCTGAAAGTGTCCGTCCTGACGGCGGTACTACGAGGTTATATGCCCTCGCGAGTCTCGTTATGCTGTCCAACAATATTACGACGTCCTTACCGTGTTCAACAAGCCTCTGCGCCCTTGCCAGCACCATTTCCGCTACTTTTACATGGTTCTGCGGCTGTTCGTCGAATGTGGAATATATGACTTCGCCGCTGATGGAACGCTGCATATCCGTCACTTCTTCCGGTCTTTCATCCACCAACAGCACTATCAGTTCTACTTCCGGATGCAGTTTTTCAATAGTATTGGCCACCTTTTTGAGCAATATGGTCTTACCTGCCTTGGGCGGCGCTACAATCAATCCCCTCTGGCCTTTTCCTATAGGCGCTACAAGATTTATAAGACGCATGGAAAGATCCCTGGTGGCGTCCTCAAGATTTAAGCGTTCCTTCGGGAATATAGGCGTCAGGTCGTCGAAATCCGGTCTTTCTATGGAGACCTTCAGTTCATCCCCGTTTACCTTAAACAGATAGAGCAAGGCGCCAAATCGCTCTCCTTCGTTGGGGCGGCGCGCCACGCCGTTGATCTTGTCGCCTGTCTTGAGATTAAATCTGCGTATCTGCGAGGGTGAAACGTATACGTCCTTTTCACTGGTCAGAAAGTTGTGAAAACGCAGGAATCCGAATCCACCCTCCGCTATTTCGAGTATGCCGTCTACCTCATAGCGATCCTTCTTGCCTTCGAAGTCGTTCACATCGTTCTTCCTGCTCGCGGTTTCGGTTGATTCAGCAACTGCGGTCACACCGGCCGCAGGCGCCCCCACGGTCTTTTCTACGGCTGCCGCGGGTTCACTCACCACAGGCGCCGCAGTACCGCCCTCCGGCGTTTCCACACTCTCGCTGACCGATTCCTGCTTTCTGTCCTGATTCTCCCGTTCGTCGGCGGATATGCGCCTTGTTGCGGCTTCTGCCCGTTTAAGCATGCTCTTCGCGTTCACCAAGGCGTTCGCCGCGGCGACGGTGGAAGCAGCGCCTCCGTTCTGAACCGCGCCCTGAGCTGCGCCTGATGGCGCCGCAGAAGAACCGGTTTCCGCCGCTGCGCTGGAAGAGGCGCTTCGTCTACCCGTACCGGCGCCCCTTGACGCCTCCTGTTTTTCCGCAACACTCGCCGCTGCGGCAATAGCGGCTTGACGCGCTACGATAGCGTCCTTCTTCGGTCTGCCCCTCGGTCTTTTAGGCTGTTCTGCACCTTGCCCTGTTTGCGGCTTCTGCGATTCCGCATCTGTTCTCCCATCGCAAAGCAATTCTAAAAGTTCCGCTTTCTTCATCTTCTCGTAACCGCGAATCTTGAAAGCCTTTGCGATTTCCCTTAACTCTGCGATTTTTTTGGCCTTTAACGTTCCTTCGTCCATTTTTATGCCTCGTATAATTCCTTTCATTATAAGAACTCCGCGCTCAATCGTTTTGCGCGGCAACACTTCTCAAATTGATATCTCTAATATATACTTATATATTTACCTATCGACTGAAACTGCTGAATTAGAAATCGCGGCGCCTGTCGCGTCTTTCGGATTGAGAGAATATATCTCTCGCATCATGTCTTCAATCTCGCTTGTCTGGGGATACACATAATAAGGGGGGTCTGGCGTTGTCCTCACCGGCAGTACGTATGCGGCAATACTGTCTCCTGACATACCGGCGACCGTCTGCAGCAGATATATCATCTTGCCTATAGACATATCGGATCTTATATTTTCTCGCACTATGTTCATAAGCTCTCTGAGATCGGTCTTGAGCGCCTGGCTCAACGCGGATTTCATAAACTCTTGCTGCGCCTTGACGCGGCCTATATCGGCGTCGCGATAGCCTTTTCTGTATCTTAGGAATTTCACCGCGTTTTCGCCGTCGAGAACCTGACTGCCTTTGGGGATATTGATATAAAGCGGGGGCTTGTCCTTGGGATCGCTGTATACCATGTCGAACTCTATATTCATCGGAACGCCTCCGATAAAGTCTATGATATTCTCTACGCCTTCGTCTTCTATAACCGCGTAGTAGTTTATAGGAACACCGAGCAGGATCTCGCTCACCGCCGTCGCTGTATTCAGAGGATCCTTCCTGTAGGCGGCGTTGATCTTATTCTCCGCTTCACTGTTATAACCGGCTCTATGATAATATGTGTCTCTGGGAATCGAAACGATATCCACATGCTGCGCTCTCGTATCAAAGCTTATCAGCATGATAGTATCGGTCAGCCCCGATTTTACGCCCAAAAGCAGACAATTCATACGCTTTTTATCCGCAAAGGCATTATAAAACGGGCTGCTCGCCGCCACCAGATTATCGAAATCCTGTTCAAGCACAACAGGGGCAATATCATTTTCACCCTCTTCTCCATCAGTATCATCATCCGGCATGAAGGGGCGGTAATTGCTGACCGCGCCCATCACCGGGGTCAGCACAATGGTCAGCACGATAAACGCAAGCAAAAAGGCAGTCCAGAAGGCCGCCGCCTTTCCCCCCGGCGACACATCGCCGTTATTTTTCAAATCGCCGGACACAGAAGCGCCCGCTGTCTGTTCCGACGCCTTAATGTCAATTTTTTTTCTCATAATGGATTATTTTTTCAGATTTCAGATTTTAGTTCTTGTTCAGGCACAATGCAGTACACGCAACTAGTCAGATTCTTCGCGCCATTCCCCTGGGCGCCCGAAATAAAAGTCCGGGATACGTACCCCTTTGCTCCGCCCACTTCAATTGTTCCAGTCGTTCAAGACCTATTTATTATATTGTATACCTAGTCTTTAGAAAAATAAAGGAATTTGGGAAATTTATATATTAATTTTAGATTACATGATATATTGATAATCAAATAAAATTTAACTCGTATGGGCAGGTTCTGTCGCCGCCGAAAAATCCCTCACCTTGTCCAAGCACAACGGCGCGGCATCCGTAGCAAGCGTTTAAAGCGGCGCATGATGAACATGGTTCAGATATCCTATCCGGAATGGAACGAAAAAGGGTCAGATTAGCGGAATTATACCAAGTGCCGCGCAAATCGCCTGAAGCTTCGCTCATGCCGACATGACTGCAAGGCCGGTAAAACCCGTCGGCATCCACAGCGATAAACCGTCTGCCCGCGCCGCACCCGGAGAAATAGCTCACACGCTGATTAATATGGCAGAGTAGGTTTGAAAACGCCGAATCCACCTTTACTCTGATACCTTTAGCGTCGGAGATGAAAGATTCAAGCGAATCCATCTTTTCTGGTGTTAGGCGCACGTCTTGATAGTTTTCTTTGGGGGAGGGCTTATATCGCAGAATATTGATATTACTCGCGCGGTGAGAACGCGCCGTTTCTATAAGCTGCGGGAAATCGTCAATATTATCCATCCTCGCAACCCAATTTACGCCAAAAGAAATGTTGGAATCTTTTAACAACTTTAAAGCGGCCATTCCATATTCATAGCCGCCGCGTGACCGGGAATGAATCTCTTCGCGGGATCCGTTCAATGAAATCTGAATATGCTTAAGCCCCGCCGTTTTTAATTCCGTAAGAAATGCGCCGTCGAGCCGTAAACCGCTTGTCGTTATTGATGACCCCATGCCGCATCTGCTGATTTCCGCAATCGCGCCGATGATTTGCGGATATAGCAGCGGTTCCCCGCCCCCCAGCGCGATCTGGAAAACATCCATTTCATCGGCTTGCCGTATTACTTCAAACAGCAACTCCGACGGAAGGTCTGTATCATCACATTCCTTATAACATTGCGGGCAATTAACCGGGCATTTTGAAGTCAGTTCGATATGAAGGCTTTCCGGTGCACAAAAGGAGCGCGGCGGCGCGATAGCGGTATCGGATGCTGCAATAGCCTCTTTTACGTCCTCCTTGACCGAATCGTTTATTATGCCGAGCGACATAAGCCTGTCTATGAAGCCGCCGCTTCGTCCATCCGCCCGACTGTTCACTCCATCCGATCTGTAGCTGTGTCCGTCTGCCCGGTCGCCGCGGTCATCTGACCGGCCGCTTCGTCCGCCCGCCCAGTCCCTAAGCGCCGATAATTCTTCGCCTGAAATATATGCCGTACGGGATAGCTCAGAATTCCAAAAAAGCAATGCCTTTTGCTCGGCGCGAACCTTAATCAACGCGCGCCTCATACGTTATGGCTTTTATAAAATCAATCTCACCCGATTCCATTAAGTCAAGCAAAGTTTGCAGATATTTCTTGGTCTGGTAGTTAACGCGAAATTCGCAGACGGGAACACCATCGGCCAGCGTGAAGGCTAAATATCCGGTAAAATACCTCTGAGGGTTTCTGCCATCAATCGTAGGCATGGCCGCTTGCAGCAAACTGACAGCATCGGGACTTTCGGAGTACACATCGGGCATAGGCAGCAAGATGTCAACCGCAGTGTCACAAATCTCAGTGAATGAATCATTTCCAAGCGACAGCGCTGTTTCAACAAGGCTGACATATTCGCCGAAAGGAAGCGGGCTTAACTTCTCCCCCGGTGTATAGGGCGCATGATTAGCTAAATAAAACCCGTATGTGCATTCGTATTGCAATCCACTGCCGTAAAAACACCTGTATGATTGGACAATATTATACGCCGTCAAACGCTTGAGGATGTGTTTTACACCATATGCGGCGGGAATCTGAATTTTCTCGTAACGATAAATAGAACTGGCGTATGTGCAACCGTCCGTCCATCCGCCCTCACAATCCAGGCCGCCGCTTATGCCAATCCCCGGAAAACCATTCCGCATATAGTCAATAATGAACATCGCATATTCATAAAAAAATCCCGGTCCAACATTTATCTGGAATGACTGATTTGCCCATTTCGCTGCACGAAGAAACTCCACGTTATAAACGTAGCCGTCAAATTCACGTTCTTCGCCGCCGTGATCATGCGCCGGCTTTGCCGTTTTAGGCGCTTCTATCGCCAGTTCGACTGTCATATCGCCTCTGGTGTAAAATTTTTGCAATAAAGGCGCCGTGCATGGCAGCTCCACCTTGCCGTACGCCTCTTCATGAGGCTCGCGGCGTTCGCTTATGGCGTAAATCTCAGCGCGCAGATCCTCCGATAGCCGGTCTATATTCATGCAGTTAATGTCTATGGTTATTCTCGGAAAATTCCCGGAAAGCAGGATCTCTCTCAGCTCTTGCAAGTCTATCGAATGAGACTTGCGATTTTTGATATATGCATAAGACGGCTCCATATCTCTGCTGAATATCGGTATCGAAAGAAAGCGCTCGACAAACTCCAGCGTCTGAACATTCTCCGGCAATACAATATCAAAGTCAGTATCCGAGCCATCGATTTCAAATCCATCCCAATAAAGAAACATATCCTCACCCCCAATAAAACACAATAAAACACCAGTGTCAATACACAAGCAACATCAATACACAAGCAACATCAATACACAAGCAGCGTCAATACACAAGCAACGTCAATACACAAGCAACGTCAATACACAAGCAACATCAATACACAAGCAACATCAATACACAAGCGGTGTCAATAAGCAGCGTCGGTTAGCATCTGCTTCAGCTTTGCCAGAGCCTTAGCTCTGTGGCTTATCGCGTTTTTTCCTTCCGCCGTGAGTTGGGCGAAGGTTTTTGCGTACCCAAGCGGCGTAAAGATCGGATCGTAGCCAAAGCCATTGTTTCCCGCGCATTCGCGCCCTATCATGCCCTCGCACTCCCCTCTCGCCGAAAAAATCCTCCCATCGGGGAAAGCCAGCGTCACTACCGAGACGAAACGGGCTGTTCGCTTTTCATCCGGAACCTCTTCCATCAGCCGCAGAAGCTTGCCGATGTTCGTCTCGTCGGCTTCATTAGCGATCGCGCCAGCGGACACGCCGCCTGTCATCCCCGCAAACCGTGCAGAATATACGCCGGGCGCCCCGCCTATCGCATCAACCTCAAGCCCTGAATCCTCGGCTATCGAAGCCTGCCCGCACAGCGCCAGAATCTCCCGCGCCTTTTTAAGTGAATTCTCCTCAAACGTCGCGCCGTCCTCGCAGATATCGACGTCGCCAAGCCCGGCGTCCGCCTGTGTGATCAATTCCATGCCAAACGGAGACAGAATCGCCGTCAATTCCACGATTTTATGTTTATTTTGCGTAGCTGCTACTATGATCATATTCGCTCCCGATGGATTATCTCCGCGATTCATATACCTGCCCAGGCCGTCATCGGCTCACTGCACCCGGCCGCCCTATCCTTGCACACCACTCAGAGACAACAAGCCGCCCGACTATGAATTCTTCATCATTACACTTTCAATAACGTCCGCAACGTCCTCGCAGGCGTCGCAGCAGTCTTCCAAAAACTGGAAAGTCTCGTACCAGGCCTGCATCAGTATCGGATCTACCTTTTCGGTATATATCTTCCTGACAGCCTCAGTATATATGACGTCCGCCTCCTCTTCAAGCTGGTTTATCAATATGATCTTTTCATGAAGAACCTTGGATTTCCTGAAATTATGAAACTCCTGCAGCGCCGACTTCAACGCGTCGCAGCACTTCACGATTACATCAGCCAGCTTTTTCGCGTCGTCGCGGATCTCCTGTATATTGAAGATGTATATGCGTATCATAACGTCTTCTATTTTATCCGTTACATTGTCTATCGCCTCAGACATGTCCATAATATCCTCGCGTTCTATAGGCGTTATGAACTCCTTCGCGAGCTTTTTCGTCATCACATGCCGCGCAATATCACCGGAATGCTCAATATCGTGCATTTCCTTCATGCAACCGGCCAATTCCTCAGGTTTAAACTCAGACAGTACATTCCTGAGCAGCTGGGCGGCTTCGCATGAATAGCCCACCATCTCTACAAAAGCCTTGTAGTATTTGTCGTCCTTCTTTGACATGACCTTCTCCTCGGTATCCTATTAACCGTGTTTTATCCCTTCTAATACTGAACTCAGTATTAGAACACCTTTATAAACAATTCCGCCATCAGAAATCCGATCAACCCGCAGCCCGGAAATGTCAATGCCCACGTCAGCACCATCTCTCCGGCTATTTTCCAGTTTACGCACGAGAGCCGCCGCGCCGCGCCCACCCCCATGATCGCTGTGGTCTTCGTATGAGTCGTACTGACGGGCAAGCCGCCTATAGAAGCGATGAGCAGGCAGAGCACGGCTGAAATGTCTGCGGCGAAGCCCTGATGCTTCTCAAGCTTCACCATATCCATGCCGACAGCCTTGATTATGCGATACCCGCCTATCGAGGTTCCCAAGGCCATGACAGCCGAGCAGAGCAACATCAACCATATAGGTATGACAAATGTGTCGACGTTCGCCTGCCCCTCCGACAGGAAGACACCGAGCAAGAAAACGCCCATGAATTTCTGCCCGTCCTGAGCACCGTGCATGAAGGCCATGCCGGCCGCAGCCGCCACCTGAGCATTCTTAAAAATCCCATAGGTTTTTTGGCGTTCGATCTTGCTGAAACATTTTTCAACCACCTGCACAGTGATGTAACCCGCTGCGAAGCCCAGACCGGTTGACAGCACTAAGCCGTATATCACCTTCATCCATTCCGCGCCGTTCACACCGCCCAGTCCGCCCTGTAATGCAATGGCGGCGCCGGATATTCCCGCGATCAGCGCATGACTCTCACTCGTCGGTATGCCGAACAGCCAGGCCGCCGTCGCCCATAGAACGATAGCAAGCATACCGGCGCACAGAGCTATAAGGGCGTCTCCTGAATCTCCGTGGAAGTCAACCATATTGTATATCGTATGAGCGACAGTTGAATTGACCATGGTCATGAGAAAAACCCCAAAAAAATTAAAAACGGCAGCCATTGAAATAGCATACCGAACATCCATCGATCTTGTGGAAACACATGTGGCGATTGCGTTAGGTGCATCCGTCCATCCGTTAACCAAAATCACGCCCAATGTGAGGGCGGTAGTAACAAAAAACACAGGATTACTGAAAATATGCGAAACAAAGTTCGCCAGTGTGATCGTCATTAGTGCAATAATTCCTCTCTTTTGTTAAGAAAGAAGCTCCTTAAACCTCACCTTCCGGCAAATGCTTATAGAGGATCCTGAGTCCAGTATAACATTTAATGATAAATTATTCAAACAATTTTTTCCGTGATGTTTTCAAAAATGCCTCTTATATGATAAAATTACATTATGCCAACGCACCATAAACATTAACGGGTGGTCTTTTATGGACAGAGTAATACTTCACTGCGATATGAACTCATTTTATGCCTCCGTGGAACTCCTTGAGCACCCGGAACTGGCTTCACGTCCGGCGGCGGTTTGCGGCGACCCGGATTCAAGGCACGGCATTATACTGGCGAAGAACGAATACGCCAAGTCATTCGGCATCGTCACCGCCGAAACGGTCTGGAGCGCGATGAAGAAATGCCCCGATCTGACTCTGTTGAAAGCCCATCATGATAAATATCGGCATTATTGTAAAAAAATTAATGCGATTTATTACCGTTTTACTGATATGGTTGAAGCCTTCAGTATCGACGAGTCGTGGTTGGATGTCACCGGCAGTCTGAATCTTTTCGGGAGCGGCGGCGACATCGCCGACAGGATCAGGCAAACGGTGAAGGCGGAATTAGGACTCAGTCTTTCGGCAGGCGTTTCGTTCAACAAGATCTTCGCCAAGATGGGTTCGGATTATAAGAAACCCGACGCCACGACCATCATCAGCCGCGAGAATTTCCGTGAACTGCTGTGGCCCTTGCCTGTCGGCGAGATGTTCGGAATCGGCGGCGCAACGGCGGCCAAGCTCAAAAAAATGGGCGTAACCAACATCGGCGGCCTCGCGCGTTATGATAAATCCCTTCTGGCAGCACAATTCGGCAAGCTCGGCGGGATGCTGCATGACTACGCAAACGGCCTTGACGATAGTCCTGTGACCTACGCCACGGAAAGAAGGCGGATAAAGTCCGTAGGTAACGGCACTACATTTAAGCGCGATATTCTCGGCGAGCTTGATATACGCACCGGCGTAACTGCGCTTTCCGACACAGTGGCGGGGCGGCTGCGCAAATACGGTCTCAAATGCCGTGGGGTGAAGGTCGACATAAAAGACCCCTTGTTTAAGACAATCTCCCGGCAGAAACAACTGCTTTCCGCCACGAATATAACCGGCGAGATCATAAACGCGTCCATGGAGCTTATACGGAAATATTGGAACTACAACATGCCGATACGTCTGATAACCGTTACCGCTATAAACCTCCAGGATGAGGCGGAGGCTGAACAGATGAGTTTTCTCGGATACGACGGGCTTACGCCGCTGCAAGACCCGGGCAGCCGCGTGAAAGGCGAAAAACTCGATCAGGCAGTAGATGTCATACGCCGCAAATACGGCGCAGGCGCGATAAGCTTCGGCAATATACTACATAACGATATAGGCGTCGATCTGGATGTGCAGAGAGACGAGTAGAACCGCATTGTTTCAGATTAGTAATGTTAAAAATAACGGGTACTTTAATTTTGACTATATAGGCAAAGGGACTTCTAAAAACCCAAGACGTGCGGCAGGGGTTTTTAGAAGTCCCCGCAAGAGAAAGGTGGCATTATGCGCATATTGATGATTATTTCCGGTCTCGCGCTTTCAGGCGCGGGTATATTTTGTATTCTGAACCGCGGACAGCTTTTTGATTCGCTTGCATTCATAGCGGGCTGCGGACTGCTGAGCTCGGGAGTGCTTGAAACAGCCTCGCGGTTTTTACCGAGCGCTCCGCGCAAGATACGATTTCTCCCGTTTAATGAAGGCGCTGTTTCTATCCTGGCGTCCATAGCCATCCTCGGCGGCGCTCTCGCCGGAGACCCCGCCGTCGTCACGCTCTTCAGCTTCTGGCTGATCTTTTCGGGAGCAACACGGATCAGCGCCTCGATTGAATCTGTTGAAGAATCACAGGGTTTCAGGCTCTTCATTTTCGGTCTCGGATTGATCAGCATAATATTCGGCTTCTACGGTTTTTTCTGTCAGCTGTCCTTCGACATCACCACTGCGGTGTTTGTCGGCTGCTGCTTCTTGCTGCAGGGAATAAACGCAGCGGCTGTTGGGATAGCGTTGGAGAGACTGCCCGGCCGCATACAGCGCTAGTTACAGCTCATTGACACCGCTGCCATTAGCATTTATAATAATATTATCGTTACAACTTAAAACATCAAACGGAGCGAACAGTGACAAAGAAAAACACAATTAACGGTTCTCCGATGGAGGGGACTGCCAGAATAATCTCGATCGTGGTGCTTTCCCTGATTCTGATAACTATATGGTATATGTTGGATCTCGTACTTCTGACCTTCATCATCATATTCATTTTTTATCACTTGTTAATCCTTGTTCACAATGTTACCAGAAATGTACTGCGTGGAAGGATTCCTGACGGCGCTATATTGACATTTTTGTATTTATTGATCCTTACACTGCTTTCACTGGCAAGTATCCATTTTGCTCCCAAGCTCATTTATCAGGTGAACGCCATCAGTGTGATATTCCGCGAGTTCGATCTCAACACTTTTATAGATTCCTTAAACCCCTTTATAGCCGACATATTGAAAGAACTTGATATAGCGCCCTATCTGGCGACGGCAAGCGGCATGATCGTTTCAGGCGCCGGTAAATTTGGCGGTTTCGGTATAAATATACTGCTTGGCATCTTGCTCAGCTTCCTTATATTGCTTGAAAAGGATAGAATAGGGCAGTTCGGCGAAGCCCTTGCCGAAAGCCGCCTCGCTTTCTTATATGGATATTTGGTTAATTTCGGTGTGAATTTTGCTCATTCATTCGGCCAGGTGATGAAGGTGCAAGTGATGATAGCATTCATCAACTGCATTTTATCTATGATAGTTCTCAGCTTTTTGCACTTTCCTCAGGTTATGGGACTTGGCATAATGATATTCGCACTCGGGCTGATCCCTGTCGCCGGTGTGATCGTCTCTTTGATTCCTCTCTCAGTCGTAGCCTTTCACGTCGGCGGCGTTTCGATGATCCTCGTTGTGTTCATCATGATCATCGCTATACACGCCATAGAAGCTTACGTACTGAACCCAAAACTAATGTCAGAGAAGACCTCATTACCTGTAAGTTTCGTGTTTATCATCCTCGTTGTAGCCGAGCATTACCTGAAGGCGTGGGGGCTGCTGATCGGAGTTCCTCTATTCATATTCATACTGAACACCTTTGAGGTGAATTACAAAGATAACGAGGAGAAAAAATCATTCTTCGCTGTATTTCGCCGGATGGGAAAGGGCCGCAAAGATCGCAGGCGCGCCGCAAACGATACGGCTGTGTCGTCAAACGAAACGCAGGAGAGCGAAAAAGGCGGCAAAAACAATGAATGAGCGGCCTATTTAGCCGCCCCTTCATTTGGATGGAATCGTGTGTTTATTGAAACGCCGGGTCTTATTAAGGAGGAAGACTTGCCATAATGGCAACCTGACCCAGCTGCGTATGCTATAATCTTTCTTCATCATTTATGATACGCGCCAATTGTGTTGATTGTGTGGTGAATACATGAATATATATGAAGAAAACACTGATGTCCTCACATAGTCATTATCGTCGCATGAAGCCGCATTATGAAGCTGCATAATGAGCCACAACTAATCAATGGTTTCAATCAAAACTGCTAATACCGTCTAAGGAGTCACGTTTGCTATGGAACAAATTAACATCATCATCGTTTTAATACTCACAATGGTTCTTACCAATATTCTGGACAGCGCATTTGACAGTCTTCCTATGCCCCTCATACAGATCGGCGCCGGCGTCTTGCTCGGCATGACCGTGATAGGGAATTCATTCAGAATGGAACCGGAGGTTTTGATGGCCTTGGTGATCGCGCCCCTGCTCTTTCGTGAAAGCGAGGAGGCCGATTTGATGTCGCTTTGGCGCTTGAAGAAGCAGATTTTTCTCATGGCCTTTCTGCTCGTTTTCATCACGGTGATCACTATCGGTCTCGCGGTTCACCTGATCCTGCCTTCCCTGCCCCTTGCAGCCTGTTTCGCGCTTGGAGCGGTTTTAGGACCTACCGACTATGTCGCAGTCGCGTCATTATCATCAAAGGTCACACTTCCTGATATTCTCATAACTGTGCTCAAGGGCGAGGCTCTGATAAATGACGCTTCCGGGCTTATATCACTCAGATTTGCCGTCGCCGCTCTGATGACCGGCGTATTCTCGATTTTCGAAGCCTCAATCGAATTGGTAATATTGTGTGTCGGCGGTCTGCTCGTCGGGCAAATCCTCACATTGCTGAAGCGTTTGGCGACCGAAACCCTCCGCCGCATGATGATCCATTATACGGACACCTATTTGCTGCTCGAACTCCTGCTGCCTTTCTTAAGCTATGTGGTCGCTGAGCTGTGCGGCGTCTCCGGCATATTGGCGGCAGTAATGGCAGGTACCCTTCAGGCCTTTGACCTCAAAAGAAGCGGCTTATTCGAGGCTGAGCTCGGAATTTCAAAGAAGAATCTGTGGGAGATAGTCTGCTTTATACTGAACTCCCTCGTCTTCCTTGTGCTCGGTATGGAACTGCCCTCCATTGTGATCGATCTGTGGGAAAACCCACCCTATCCCCATGTTTTTCTGATCATAATGATCCTGACTGTCACTTTTATAATGATGGGCGTGCGTTTTTTGAGTCTCATGTTCCTCGCTAACGATGTAATCGGTCAGCGGCTTAGCGAAAAGTTAAAAAACACATTAATCCTCACACTGTCGGGGGTAAAAGGCGTTGTGAGTATGGCGTCCGCCGTTTCACTACCCTTTGTCCTCTCCAGCGGGCTGCCATTTGTGGAACGTTCGTTCCTGCTATTCATCGCTGCGGGCACTATATTACTCACCCTCGTGCTCGCCCTCTTCCTCCTGCCTTTGTTGATCGCAACACCTCCCGGAAGCCGCGATTCCGAGAACAAGGCTCAGATCGAGTTATTGAGGGAGGTCGTAAAGCAGCTTCAGCTCAAGGAAGGCGCCCACCTAGGCGCCGTCATCGTCAGTTACAGAAAGCGCATCAAGGAGATGGAGCATGCCGGATATGAAAACAGAGAATTCAAGCAGGTTAAAGCCTTGCGCGGACATATCGCTACTATTGAAATGGCTGCACTTGCTTCTATGTACCGAAAGAATCTAATAAGCCGGCGTCTCTTCAAGGATTATCAGAAGATCATGGATATGATGAAGCATGTGGAGACCGCCGGAATGGTTAACTATACGCTGTCGGGGTTCAAGCACCGAGTGGAGAGATTTTTGCATATCGACAGGTCGGATTTTCACGCGCCGCGCACCGAAGAGTATAGGCAGCAGCTGCGCGATCTCTTCTGGGATCTCACCGACACGGTGGTTCAGTCCCTTGAGAACAGACGCCATAAATTTTCTGAAAAGCTGATCGCCCAGTTTATCGAAGAGCGCATAGACCTTATGGGTCAACTTATCGACGACGCTTATTCGGGCGCTCTGCGCGCACGGCTCCAGCAGGAGTATGTGGATGAGCTGCTTGTAGGCTACGAGATCGAGAGAGAAACCATCTGGGATTTCTATGACAACGGCCGCCTCACCGAATCCCAAGCCAACGAGCTGCGCGTCAATGTCAACACACTGGAGTCCTACACCCTGTCCGGCAACCAAAACGACGTAATGCTGAAACTGATGTCTCTTGCGAACTCAAGAAGAAATGAAGATACACAGAGTTGAGATACGCAGAGTTGAGATCTGAAAAAAAATTAAAATTACCTATGGACGCGGCAAGGATTTTTTAGTATACTATGAAGGCGGTGTTTTTTCGAGGTGTGGCTCAGCTTGGTAGAGCGTTGCGTTCGGGACGCAAAGGCCGCAGGTTCAAATCCTGTCACCTCGACCATCAAACACATATTTTAACATTTTACACCTTTCGTAAGAACGAAAAAGCCCTTTATTTAAAGGGGCTTTTTCGCTTATTGCAGCATCATGGGGGCTAAGGGCATGACGCGGGAACAACTTGCGGAAGCCGTCGCATTTGAATGGTAATGAAAGGAAGTTGTTTTGCATATAGCAATTGAGATAGTAACAGTGATTATTATCGCTTTGGTTTCAGGGAGAAAATTTTGCGGCAAGATCTGTCCGCTTGGCTTGCTTCAGGATTTAGTTTATAAAATAAAATTTCCGTTAAAAATAAAAACATACAAGGCAGATGCTTATTTGCGTTATTTAAAATATTTATTCTTGGTTTTGGTGTTTTTTATTCGCGGCAACGAAAAAATTGAAATGCCGCCATTTGCGTACATATCACAAATATTGGCAGTTATCTTTGTGTCAATAATTCTAAGCCGCCCTTTTTGCAAATATATATGTCCGTGGGGACTAGCACTTGCGATAGGGAATAAAATACCGTCAACAAAATATAAAGTTAACACTGAAAAATGCACTGAATGCGGCTCATGTGCAAAAAAGTGTAAAATGGATATTATACCATATAGACAGATAAATAATGTAGAGTGTATATATTGCGGAAGTTGTGAAAAAACATGTCCATGTAAAGCAATATCTAAGAAAAGCTGGCTTCCATTCGTCCGCAGACAATAAGCGTTCGCTTCACCTGTGTTCGGACGGATCCTTCTGGCTTTCATCCGTGCACGGACGATAACAAAGGAGAGAAATATGAGCCGATTTGCCGTTATAGACACAGAGACGACTTGGGATGACGCTGTGATGTCAGTCGGTATTGTCATCGCTGATTCTGAGACCTTCGAGTTGATCGATAAAAAATACTACATACTTAAGCCCTTCAAAAACCACGGCGGTATGTACACATACGCATTGTACGTAAACGGTATCAAGCCTGATCTTGAATGCCTTCGTGAACGAGCTATGGATGATTTAAATAAACTCCTCGCTTCTTACGATGTCGTCGCTATATTTGCGTACAACGCCGCGTTTGACTACCGCCACTTACCGGAACTTCAACACTTCGATTGGCACGATATTATGAGGCTGGCGGCTTACAGGCAGCACAACCTTAAAATCCCGACTTGTGCGGAATGTTACGGTACAGGAAGATTGAAGCGAGGTTATGGCGTGGAAAGCGTCTACAGAATGCTAAGCGACGACTTTACATATTGCGAGATGCACAACGCCTTGACCGACGCTATAGACGAACTAGAAATTATGAGATTGCTGGATCATGCGCTTGATAAGTACGCCTTGGCGCGGATAGGATAAGGGTGAATGATTGTGAAACTTAACCAAGTTGCGCACCTGCAAACCGAAGTTGCCCACGCCTATATGCGCGAGCACATTCTCAAGCCTACAGACTTCGTTGACCTTGATCGCAAGTATGGTATACTTCGTTTCATCGAAAACGGCTACGAGTTGTTCCACTTGACGGGTACACAGGGGATACTCAACGAGATTGACGACTATATTTGTATTCAGCGTGAGCACTCTGAAATTCAACATTCGCATTTCCGTCCATAATGTCACCTGTTAGGCTCATACTAACAACGCCGGCGTTTGTCGCCGGCGTTATTATAATTCGTATAATCGTGATTGACTACTCTACAACAGCAGTTACAACGCCGGAACCTACGGTTCTGCCGCCTTCTCTTATAGCGAAGCGCAGTCCCTCTTCTATGGCTATGGGCGTGATCAGCGTGATCGTCATCTGGATG
>JAISED010000086.1 GCA_031264295.1 Eubacteriales Family XIII. Incertae Sedis bacterium
AGGAGCTGTGAAAAAATAACCTATACATCTTGCTTGTCTTTTTTCCGCCGGGCTTCGTTGGCGGAACCCGTTGATACTGCCGAGTATCAACGGAACCCACCGCCTCGCCCGGCAAAAAAAATCCTGCGCAATCTGTGCATGTTATTTTTTCACAGCTCCTTAGTCTACCCATAGCTACCTGGACGGTTCTTTCACATTGTGTTTCCTTACAAAGTCTCGCCAAGCCCAGTGGTTCGCTAGCGCTCTACGCCTAGCCTATCACGAAAAATCCTCTGACGCCCTATTAAAGGCCGCTTTGGAGCAAAGGAAGGTCTCGCATGGGAAGCACTCGTCGCCTGTTTTCCGCGGCTTCAGCCGCAATGGAAAACAGGACAGCGAAGCGAACGAAGAGAGCGAAGGAGCGTGGGAAGCACGCGTTGCTTGTCTGGATTTGCGAAGGAAACACTGTCAGATGCCGCATAGTAGGGCAATAGAAGTCATTTTTCAGAGAAAGCTGACTGAAGCGAGATAGGGGACTTTAGCGTAGAAATGTCTGTGATTCGTAATACGGCTGAAAATGAGAATATAAAATATGCTCACTAATTAATGGAGAAGTGTTCCACGTGGAACAATTCATGTGATCTCAAACAAACCATCGAATAAGAGCAGATTTACGGATACTGTTTCCGCTATCATCTAAAAGATATGGAACGGAATTTATGTAAAAGCCCGCATTTCATCGGGTTTACGCCGTATGCATCAATATCGGTGTGGCGATTTAAATAGAGAACAATGTAAAAGCTTATGTTAATCGTATTGAGTTTGCTGAATGCGCCTTATACTGAACTCGGTCTACCTATAGCTGCCTGGACGGCCTTTTCGCACGGGGCTTTGTTGTAAAGCCTCGCTGAATCCATTGGTTCGCCAGCATTCGGCGCCCAGCCTATCGCGGAAAATCCTCTGCAGTCCTATCAGATGCCGATTTTTAATCGGACAGAAAAACAAACATATCCGTCAGATGTTCCACGTGAAACAATTCATGAGATCTCAAGTCAAATATTTCGGATGAGCAGCAAAAAGTATAATATAGAATATTATTTTTTATAAAATCAGTGGAAAAACTCTGATAAATAATATATAATAAATAGAAAAAGAACAGGAGGGATAGTTTGGGCAAATCAATAGCGATATTCAATCAAAAAGGTGGTGTTGGTAAAACCACAACAAATATAAATCTTGCAGCTTGTCTCGCAATGCACGGCAAGCGGGTTTTGGTTATGGACATTGATCCGCAGGGCAATACGACCAGCGGCATGGGGATTTCTAAGAAAAACCTAGAGTATACCATGTATGAGGTTTTAATAAATGACGGGCTGGATCCCACGGACGCCATATTGGATACTAATGTAGAACTCCTTAAAATATTGCCCGCCAGTGTAAGCCTCGCCGGGGCGGAAATCGAATTAGTTCAGCTTGAGGGCAGAGAGAAACGCTTGAAAAAGGCTCTGGATCGCATAAGAAATCAGTTCGATTATATATTCATTGATTGTCCGCCGTCCTTAGGACTCTTGACTATTAATTCGCTTACAGCAGTCGATAGCGTACTGATTCCCATACAGTGTGAGTTCTATGCCCTTGAAGGAGTAAGCCAGTTAATGGGTACGATTAGTCTTGTAAAAAAGAGCTTGAATCCTAACCTCGAAATTCAGGGTGTTATACTCAGCATGTTCGACGGGCGTACCAACCTATCGATCCAAGTGGTTGAAGAAGTCAAAAAGTATTTTAAGGAGAAGGTTTACTCTACGGTAATTCCACGTAATGTACGGCTCGCGGAAGCACCCAGCTACGGGATGCCGATCACCGAATACGATCCTAAGTCAAGAGGCGCTGAGGCATATATGGAATTCGCAAATGAATTTTTGGAATTGGAAGGTGAGCAGCAATGAGCGGATCCATACAGAAGGGTCATGGCAATGATACGGATGGATCAAAACGTCTTCGAGGCCTAGGAGGTATCAGCTCGCAGAAGGGCTTAGGCAAAGGTCTTGAGGATCTTTTTGCGGATACGGAAGTAAGCGTGGAACCGGATGAAATACCCAAAAATGGGATAAATTATATAGAGATCCACGATATTAAGCCTAATGCCGTGCAACCGCGCAAGTATTTTTCAGAAAACGCCATAGATGAACTTGCCGAATCAATAAAAGAGCATGGAGTTATTCAGCCTTTGATTGTACGGGCTGCAGGTGAGGGATATGAGCTTGTAGCCGGCGAGAGACGCTGGCGAGCGGCCAAAAAGGCCGGACTTAAAGAAGTGCCGTGTTTGCTTCGCGAGATAACGGATGAGCAGAACATTCTTATTGCGCTTATCGAAAACATGCTTAGGGAAGATCTGAACCCGATCGAAGAAGCGGAAGCGATCAAACAAGCAATCGACTCGTATGGTATAACACAAGAAGCGATATCAAAAAGCATAGGCAAGAGTCGGCCGTATATAGCAAATGCCATGAGACTGCTCCGGCTGCCGCCGACTGTAAAACGGTTCCTTACAGACGGGATATTGACGGGGGGGCACGGAAAAGCCATAGCGTCTGTGCAGGATCCGGAGAAACAAGAGAAATTAGCCATTTATTTAGCTGAAAACGGCTGCTCTGTCAGAGAAGCCGAAAAGCTGGCGGCGGATCCATCCTTCGGAGAACCAAAGAAAACGGCGAAGCCGCGGCCGAAGAATCATGCTATACTTGCCATAGAAGAAGAACTCAGAACGATTTTAGGCACGAAGGTGAGTATAAATAACAACGGTGATAAGGGAAAGATCGAATTAAATTATTATAGCAGAGACGAGTTGGATGGATTGATAGAAACCCTGCGTATGCTAAAATAGCCTTGAGTTATTGAGTTAGAAGAAATGGATCCTTGGTCTACAGTTTGCCGACTACTCTTTGAGCAAGGTAAATTTACGAAAGTGTGAAAATATGCTGATAAACACGGGATCGAGCAAGTTAGTTTCAGCTTCAAATCCTGGAGAAAATTTTTATAATGATAGATTTGTCGATTTTAACGCGGGCGGAGATGATAAGGACGATTTTCCTTTGATGATCGACCTTGAAAAGGCGACTGAATACCCAATGGATTCCGGCGCGGATCTGCTGGGCATGAAAGATCCGCACCTATTGCGTGAAGTCTTGGAAAATATGCAGTATCTTGTCAGAATCCTTGATTTGGATCATAATATTATCTATATGAATCGCTATATGCGCGAGCAGTTCGGCAATTTGACAGGAAAGCATTGTCATGAGGTATTTCATAGGATGCAAAGATGTGAAAGCTGCGTATCCTCGGCGTCATGGAACAGCGGAAAGCCCGAAGTTAAGGACATAGAACTCGATGGAAGGTATTTTAAACTTATGTCGTCGCCGGTGCAGCTTGAATCAGGACAACGTTTCTCGATAGAGATGTTCTACGATATAACAGAGCAGAGACATCTCGAGGAAGAATTGCTGTCACATTACCGCAAGCTCACGGCTGAACTGAACTTCGCGCGGAATATACAGCGCAGCATCTTACCAGAGGATGGGAATTATTGGAATACATTTAAGCTCAGCGCCCTTTACCTCCCGGCTGAGGTGCTCGGCGGGGATTTGTTCGATATCATACGGTTGAATAAAGACAAAACGTTGCTCTATATAGCGGATGTGTCCGGGCACGGCGTACATACGTCCATGCTCACGATGTTTTTAAGGGAAGTAGTCAGAGGGAAGCATTCAGAGGCGGCAAAGGGCGGTCTAAGGGTCTTGATGGATTCGATGATGGAAGGATATTTAGATCTTGATATAGATCCGGAGATTTATTTATGTGTGTTGCTTTGTTGCTATAATAGGTCAAAAAGAGAGCTTTCGATACTAAATGCGGGACATAATTGCTTTCCGCTTATAGTGAGGAATGACGGAACGGTGGATGAAATCGCTGCAATGGGGATGCCAATCAGTAAACTCGGAAATTGTTTCGAAAATGAGGAAGTTACCGTTTCTTTGGATCGCGGGGAACGTTTGGTTCTGTATACCGACGGCATTATTGAAGAGTTCAATATAGAAGAGCAAAAGGCTTTCGGAGCTGAAGGCGTAAAGGCAATACTGCATGAAAATATAGGCGTTGACGGGCAGGAACTCGCGATGAAAATCGTCAATGCAGCCAGGGATTTTTCAGCCGAAAAGCCCAAAGACGACAGAGCTATAATGATTGCGGACGTGTTGTAGAACCCATTCGTATATCGGAAATACCCTGATTGGCCAAGGCGTCTGCGCGGTTGTTCATCTCAGTGATATATAGAAATCGCTCGTAATCAAAAATTTCGCCGTTATGCTTTTGGAATTTTTCAAATGCAGCGCGCAAGGTTTTTTCCGCGCCTTTTACATTTATATGGCCTTTGACCAAGTAAAAGCTCAACTTATGCGCCTCGGCGCAGTCGAGAAGCTGAGTCCATATCTCGCGGTTGAGCACAGGTTCTTTCGCAGTTCTCATCCAATTGTTAGCTTTCCATTTGACATACCATTTCATGCGAAAACAATTGACGAGATAAGAGCTGTCGGAAAAGATATTTAACTTAAGTCCCGGCTTTTTAAGCGCCTGCAATGACGCAAGAAGAGCGGTCATTTCCATCCGATTATTGGTAGTGTTTGTTTCGCCCCCATATAGTTCTTTCCTGTGCTCGCCGAACTCCAGTATAGCGCCCCAACCTCCGATGTTTTCATCCTTCTGGTTATTGGAACAAGCCCCATCGGTATAAATATTAACAAAATTTTTTTCACTCATTATATTAGTTACTGTCTCCTGCCTTTGTCAACTATAATTAAGGTCTATGCACATTATACCCTCATCCGAGGTGGCTGTAAAGCCTTCTCGCAGCTTGCAAATTGAGCGTTTCAGAACTGTAAAACGTTCTTAAACCCAACGTAATACGTTTGTAACAACAAAAGGGTATACTTAGATCACATAAGAAATTGAGTTTAAGAGAGAACGGAATAGCACAGGTTGCCTTGTTATATCAAGAAAGGAGGGTGTTTGAATTGAGAAAATGGATAATCTTGATCATAGCGGTATTCGCAGTGATGATATGCTCGTCAAGCGCCTATGCCGCCACAGACGCAGCCGTTACTTTAGTCAGCCCTCCGGAAAATGAATCGATAGTCGCGAATAATTTTCTTATTTCGGTGAAGGTTACACAGCCGGGGCGGGTGCTCAGGATCAGCGCCGGCGAGTTGCAGCAGAAATCGGGAGAAAAGTTCGTTTCTGTCAAGCCGGAAGAGCTGGAGGAATATGACAAGAAAAAAGACGAGGAAAAGAAACTTACCGCTGTTATGGAAGCGGAAATCTTCGAATCGAAAGGCAGTGTGAGTTTTTTTACGAAGAAGATTGACGGAATTACCCCGGGAGTCTATTTGATAAAGGTCGAAACGCTGGATGCGGCGGATAATGTCGTCTATGTAAAGGAAGCAAGGATTTTGGTCAAAGAAAAGACAGAGGAGGCAAAGGTTTTCGACTCGCAGAAATCAGGCACGTCACAGTTTCTTCAAAGTCTGCTGACTAAGATTTTCAAGAATTAACGCTTCATCCTTGCGAACAGCGGGTATCGTGTCCGCGCCGGACGAAACGCTTGCGGCGGCGGGCTTCATCCCTGCAGACGACAGTTATCCCTTGGGTGAAGAATGGGCATTTCAAAAACATTGATAGAGAAAATAAAGAACGTATTGATAGTAGTATTGATTTTATCAACAATACTACTATTGCATTTTTTGTGGAACGATAATCCTGTGGGCGATTTCAGTATACCGGTGCTCGGCGGGGAACGCGTTGAACCTATATTGATAAAGACCGTTATGAATCCGGACAAGATCACTGTGAGCTTTGGGGGTGAAAATTACACAGTAATAGCGCCTTCAGCAGGGGATTGGGACAGTTCTGCTGCGGGGCAGGGCGCGACTCGCGGGATTATCCAGAGATTGCAGGAATTCAGCTTAAGCGGAATGATAATGCCGAGCGGCATAAGCAAGTCGGACTTCAATGATGTGATTCGCGCAAGATCAATAAGAGCGGATTTTCCGTTTGCAATTCCGTTTTCGGAGTTTTGTACCGAATACAATCTGAGGGGTTTGGCGCGGATAGATCTGATAGAATCCTTTACGGGCGTCGCGTATTCGGAGGCGAGTCCGAACAGTGTGTTTTTCTTCAACATGCAAGAGGATAAATATTACCGCCTTGCGGCGAACGAGGCGGATACGGACTTCGACGCCTTGATAACGGACATAGAGAGACGTGATAAGGCAAGCTTTTATCCCTTGAGGATGTATTCCGGGGTTGAAAATGAGGTGATGATACCGCTGGATATGCAGATCGCTATGGCTCAAATCCCTTACTCAAACAATGCGGACGCCGTAAGTTCCGATGAAGATGATGAGACGACTGGGATGGCAAAGAAGCTCTTCGGGAGCAGCTTTGATTTCACCAGAAAAATCATCGAAGGCAATGGGACTATGGTATACATGTACGGCTACGGCGAAATGGTTCTTGTGGTTAACAGGGACGGGAGCTTTGAGTATTCTGCGTCAGGCCGCGACTCAAACGGCACAGTGTCATTTTTTGAGGCTCTTAATATAGCCCTTGATTTCATATCCCGGCACGGCGCTTTAGAAGCCCATGGGCAGACGCCGGAACGGATGTATTTAAAAAGCGTTGAATTTAATCCCGACAGGAAAGGATATCGTTTCGCATTCGGATTTAAGATTGACGATTATGCAGTGCATTATCTGAATGACGAGGCGCTCATTGTCGAGACCTCCGGTAGTCAAGCCATATATTTTAAATGGGATCTGATAGAATATCAAGCCGCAGGCGCTTATACCGCCGGCGCCGGCGATGAAGCCGAACGGGAGGCTTTGCGCCCATTCGACTTACTTGCAGAGAACTTCGTTTCCCTGTTCGGTGTGCTTCGCGAGCATATTATTGTAAATGAGAGTGAAAATCCGGATGAAGAGGAGAACTTCAACAGTCTTGTCAGCACTGAAGTGATGTTTGAGACGGTTGTACAAGGGGTTTCGGACGTATCGGCGGGCTATCTGCGCAGGGAGACCGGCAATGCCAATGAAATAATCGGACTTAGCCGCGGTGCGGTAAACATTCACGAAGAAGATAGTACAGGGCAGATCGAGAAACTGCTTCCCGTATGGATATTTACCATTATGGGCGTCGATTTCTACTTTGATCTATATGAGGGCGATTTGGTCGGATATACACCATAAAGGAAGTTTAAAGAAACGCCTTGAAGGAGATGGATTTTGGACTGGACAAAGGCAAAGACGATATTAATAATAGCCTTGCTTGTGAGCAATGTGACCATTATAGTCACATATATATTTGATCTGCAGTCAAAAGAAAATGTAGATGAAAATCTAATTCGGGAAATACTTGAAGATGCAAATGTGATTATAGAAACTGAACTTCCCGATTATCCAAAACGAATGGCGGTGTTATATGTACAGCCGGAGCATGAGGATCGTAAGGCTGTGATGAAGGTATTGGAAGCGCAAACGAGAGCGGATATCAGCCTCAGCAGCGAGTCCGAGATTGACGCGAATATTGAGGCGGCGAATCGCATTATGAAAGAATGCGGATATCTTACAAAAAATACGGAATTATCACTGCCCACGTATGAAAAAAACGGGGAAACGCTAATAAAATATAGGAACGTGTACGATAATATACCTATAGAGGAAAGCAGTATAATCTGCGCCGTTAAAGGAGGGCGCGTCTTATCTTTGGAGCGTGAATGGTATTCGCCTGTTGAGCTTCACGACAAACGTGGGGAAATAATGGGGGCATTGGAGGCGATGATAATGCTTCTGCCGGATAAGGACGAATCAGAAACACTGATAATCAAAGGGGTAGAGCTGGTCTATTGGGTCAATTCCGAGGGTGCAGGCGTGGAGTCGCCGGTTGCCGATACTGCTTTGCCGGCTTGGAAAATCACGGATAGCATGGGAAACGATCGGTATGTTACCGCTTACAGACAACGCTGATAGTCCCATCTATAGAAAATTTTTTTTTCACGGGAAAGCTTCATAATTTACTCACATTTGAATATTATTATGATGTCAAGATAATGAAAAAGCATAATGCGGCCTGACACGAAAACTAGATATCTGAGAGTAAACGCTCAAGGAGTTCAATAGTTGTGAATTATTTGCCGCTGGCATTTTCGACGAAAGGAGTCATATATAATGAGTAGAACAGTTATAATAATGGAAGATGGGAAAATCATCCAGAGAATAGAGGAAGAAAATCTCGAAGGGATCGTCATTGAGGACGGCAAGCTTAAGGCACAGGAGGATACAAGCCTTCAAAAGATAGATCCGGAGGCGCCTGCGTATGTGGGCACGGCGGACGTGGCGGACACACATGCGGGAGACATGTCGTACGCCGGTTCAGCGGAGACGCCTGCGTATGTAGGAGCGGCGGATGCGGAGGCGCCTGCGTCTATAGAAACGGCGGACGCGGCATACGCGGCATACACACATGCAGGAGACGTGCCGTACGCCGACTCGGCGGTGGATGCGGTTCCGGCAGCGGAGGCAATAGCTTCAACAGAAGCGCTTACGGGAGACATGCCCTTTGGTTCGGACGCCGCCGCATATATGGGAGACACGCCGGACGCCGGTTCAGAGGAAACATCCTCGGCGGCGGAAGCGCCTGTATCCGCGGGCGATACCTCGCACACCCATGAGGAGCCGATGTTCACGTCTGCGGGAACGCCGGAAGCGCCTGCACCGGCGTCAGCGGCGGATATGAACTATACCCGCCGGGAACCCATCCAAGCGCAAGATATATATGGAGCGCAAGCCGGGCAATTCCCCCATGGAGGACAAGATATGTACTCGGCGGGGAATCCGCCGGGATTCATAAGCGGACAAGCGCAGTGGCGGCAGGGAGGCGCGGTGTATACCCCTAATCCGTATAATCCCAACGCATATAATCAGAATCCATATAATCAGCGGATGTATGCTGCAGGCAATCAGGGGGCAAATGCGGGTGTGCAAGGCGCACAGACAGGACGACAGGAGTACGCGTGGCGTGAGAGCAGCGCACAGCAGACTGAAAAAAAGAAAAAGCAAAGCCTTAATATTAAGAGAATTGCCATAGGCGCGTTGGGACTGATCGTGGCGGTCACGGCAGGATTCGGCGGAGGCATGGCCGCTTTGAATACAAGAAGCTACGACATCGCCGCTGGGGTACAGCAAATCACTATAAATCCGACGGAGCAGATCAGCATTACCGAGGCTGTGGCCGCCAAGGTCATCCCGTCAGTGGTGGGGATAACATCAAAAGCGACCCGCGAAATCGACACATTCCCCTTTGGTTTCGGCTCCTATAACCAAGAAATCGGCGGAGTAGGAACGGGCATTATCGTTGACGAGGGCGGTTACATTTTGACGAACTCTCACGTTATAATAGATGGAGAAGTAGACAGTATAGTGGTTTTACTTCCGGACGGCAGAGAGGTAGACGGGAATGTGCTCTGGAACGAGCGCAGTATGGATCTCGCAATCGTCAAGGTGGATGCGAACAATCTGAACGCGGCGCAGTTGGGCGATTCAGACGAGATGAGGATAGGCGCATATGTCGCGGCCATAGGGAATCCCTTGGGTTTGGATTTTAGAAGCAGCGTCTCCCAAGGGGTTGTCAGCGGACTCGACAGAAAGATCATGGCTTCGGACAGCAGCGGACTAAGCGGAAGGCCGGTGCAAATGGAAGGTTTGATGCAGGTTGACGCTGCGATAAATCAAGGCAATAGCGGCGGTCCGCTGGTAAACAGCAAGGGTGAGGTAGTTGGGATTAATACGGCGAAAACTCAGGATGGCGAGGGCATCGGCTTTGCGATACCCATAAATACCGCTAAACCAATAGTAGAAAGCGTCAAAAAGAC
Organism: Eubacteriales Family XIII. Incertae Sedis bacterium; assembly: GCA_031264295.1. Taxonomy (GTDB): domain Bacteria; phylum Bacillota; class Clostridia; order Peptostreptococcales; family Anaerovoracaceae; genus JAISED01. The sequence continues at coordinate 9,956 of JAISED010000086.1, forward strand.
GGGTGAATTTCACAGGGTCTATATCGGCGTGAGTACCAACGATGTAAGCGCTCTCATTAATGAGTATCCGCATCTTGACTTGGGGACGACGACAGGCGCATATGTGGCTAGCGTGACTCAGGGTTCGCCTGCAGAGCGCGCCGGTATAAAGAAGGATGATATCATTGTAAAGGTTAATGACATGGATATAAGAACGAGTTCGGAGCTTGCTAAAAAGTTACTGGGTTTCAATTCCGGAGATCAATTAGAAGTGACAATAATCAGGGAGAAGCAGACCATAACGGTGACTGCTATATTAACAGATAATCTCAACTGAATTCAGGATAAAAACCGGTAATGGCGGATTGTCGGGTTTTAAATAGGCGGCGCATGCGCAAAGCGGCAGCTGTAGTATGATTCAGTCAGCGGCGCGAAACGCGGTGTGTGAGGATGGAAATGAATATAGATATAGTGTGTGTAGGCGCACTTAGGGAGAGGTATTGGAAAGAGGCGTACGGTGAGTATATAAAGAGGCTCGGGAAATACTGTACGCCGACGACAGTGGAAATTAAGGAAACGCGTGTACCTGACAATCCGTCACCGGCCGAAGAGGTTCAAGTGAAAGACAGCGAAGGGAAAGCGATAATGAAAAAGATCAGACAAGGAAGCTACGTTATCGCGCTAGACGTGAATGGTGATCAACTTTCGTCAGAAGGGCTTGCAGGAAAGCTGCAAGCCCTTCTGCTCGAAGGCGCAAGCAACATCACATTCATCATCGGAGGCTCGCTGGGGCTTTCCGAAGAGATCATTAAAACTGCGGATTGCCGCCTTTCGTTTTCAAAGATGACATTTCCCCATCAGATGATGCGTGTGATTTTATCAGAACAGGTATACAGAAGTTTTAAAATTATTAGAAATGAGAGCTACCATAAATAACTCACAGCATAACAAAAGACTGGCGTCTGCTCTGCATGTCATTCAAATTTCTTAACAGCATCAAGATACTTACCCAATACACCGATATTTACATAGTAAATAGAAAATGAATCTTTGCGTTTTACCTGAACTAGATCCGCCTGCACCAGCTTTTTAATGTGTTGGGATATCGTGCCTTGAGAATAGTCGAAATTTTCAACAACGTCTTTATTGCACACTGTTATTCTCTCGGCATTGCAGTTCATGATGAAGCGGAATATCTTTATGCGAATTGGGTGCGCCAGCGCATCCGAAACCTTTGCAATGAGTATAATTTCATCCTCATGCATATCATCTGATTCTTTTCTGAGCCTCATTTTTTCTCCATTTCTACACCCGACAGGACTGTACCTCTATATTTTATCGTATTTTAAGGAATATTTCCAGCAGTTTATGTTATAATACCAGAGAGATTGTTAAAAAAACATAAGAAACGACATTATTATTGCGCTTACTTGACTTGGTGGAATGCGTCGTATTCGGCTTGCGTATAAAATGTGTTTTTGATATACTGATATTGAGTAATGGAGACTCTAATGAAAGAAACGATATTAAAGAAAATTGAAGAAAGAAAAATAATCGTCGGCGTTATCGGACTCGGATATGTCGGGCTTCCCCTTGCTGTAGAGAAGGCCAAGGCGGGATTCAAAACCATAGGCTTTGACATACAAGGTGAAAAGGTCAGAATGGTAAACAGCGGGGAGAATTATATAGGGGATGTCGTAAACGAAGATCTGAAAGCCTTGGTAGAAGGCGGTTTTCTGAGCGCTACCACCGACTATAGCTTCATCAGAGACGTGGATTTCATCGCTATCTGTGTTCCGACGCCGCTGGACGCCCATCAGCAGCCGGATATAAGCTATGTCAGAAATTCAGCGGCGGAGATCGCCAAGTATTTGAAGAAGGGTTCGATGGTAGTGCTTGAATCCACCACGTACCCCGGCACCACGGAAGAACTCGTAAAGCCCATTCTCGAAAACGGAGCGGGTCTCAAGTGCGGCGAAGATTTTTATCTTGCGTTCTCACCCGAGCGGGTTGATCCCGGAAATCTGTTATACAAGACGAAAAATACCCCGAAAGTGGTAGGCGCTATAGGCGGCGACGCGCAGGAGGCGATAGCGGCTATGTACGGAACCGTCCTTCAGGACGGGGTATTCATCGTTTCATCGCCGGCTGTTGCTGAGATGGCAAAGATTCTCGAAAATACATATAGAAATGTAAATATAGGTCTGATAAATGAGCTGGCCATGCTCTGCGAGCGTATGGGCGTCAATATTTGGGAGGTTGTAGAGGCGGCGAAGACAAAACCTTACGGCTTTCAAGCCTTTTATCCTGGGCCGGGTCTCGGCGGACACTGTATACCCCTCGACCCATACTATCTTTCTTGGAAGGCGAGGGAATATGGCTTCCATACGTCAATGATAGAAAGTTCAATGATGATAAACGACAGGATGCCGGCTTATGTGGTTGAACGGGCTTCAAAGATTTTGAATCGTTTCCGCAAACCCTTGAACGGTTCAAGGATTCTGGCGCTGGGTGTTGCCTATAAGCAGGATATAGACGATTATAGGGAAAGCCCTGCGATCAAGGTAATAGAAGCCTTTGATGCGGAAGGCGCTTCTATTGATTATTATGATCCATATGTTCCGGTATATAATCGTAAGGGAGAGTCGAGAAGCGGCTTGGAAGAACTTACACCCGAACTGATAAAAAAATATGACTTGGTCGTCATTACAACAGCGCACACTTGCATAGATTATAATATGATAGCGAAGAACGCCGTATTTGTCTTCGATACGAAGAATGCCGCGAGCGGGCTAAGCGAAAGGGATAATATAGAATTGTTGTGAGTAAAAAGCGGCGTAAGACTGGAAGGAGAGCGCGGATATGGAAAATGGCTGTTTCATTCATGAATCAAGCTATGTGGATCAGCCGTGTATAATCGGCGCCGGAACTAAAATATGGCATTTTACACATATTATGGAAAACTGTGTGATAGGCGAATCTTGCAATATAGGGCAAAATGTGCTGATTTCATCAGGCGTAAGGCTAGGTAACAATGTTAAGATCCAAAATAATGTATCAGTTTATAATGGCGTCGAATGTGAAGACGACGTTTTTCTGGGGCCATCCTGCGTATTTACAAATGTAATCAATCCGAGAAGCCATGTAGATCGGAAAAGCGAGTTTAAAAGAACCATTATCCGTAGAGGTGCGACAATAGGCGCAAACGCCACGATTGTCTGTGGGATTGAAATAGGCGAGTACGCGCTTGTGGGCGCGGGGGCAGTGGTGACTAGAGATGTTGCGCCATATGGGTTGATCAAAGGGAATCCCGCAAGACTGTCGGGCTGGGTTTGCCGGTGCGGGGAAAAGCTGACATTTGAAACTGAGTTTTCGGTTTGCGCGCATTGCGGCGCGAACTATATGATAAAAGACGGAGGTGTGGTAAGACAATAAAGTGGATAGGCTTAAATTTGGAATTATAGGTTGCGGCAGAATCGCGTGCAACCATGCGGACGCTTTGGCAGGTAATAAGGCGGCGGAATTGGCTGCCGTATGCGATATAGATCCGGGCAGGGCTGAACTGTTGTCAAATCGTTATGAAGAAAAAGCCGCTGCCGCCGGTGGAGGCGCCGCCGAGGTCGCCGAAGCCGGTGCTGACGGGGGCGCCGCCGAGGTCGCCGAAGCCGGTGCTGACAGGGGCGCCTCCGAGGCCGCTGCTGTCGCTGGAATTGGAGGAAGCTTCGAAGTCGGCAGAGCTGCCGTCAGTCCCGCAGTCTACGCGGATTACCGTGAGATGCTGAAGCAGACGGAAATAGACGCTGTGGTGATATGTACGGAAAGCGGCTATCACGCGGAATTTGCCATCGACTGCTTAGAGCGCGGATTTCATGTGCTGGTAGAGAAGCCAATGGCGCTTTCTATGAGTGACGCTGAGAGCATGATAGCCACCGCGAAGATGAAAGGCCTCAAACTCGGCGTGTGTCATCAGAATCGTTTTAACCCTGCTATCCGCAAGCTCAGAAGAGCATTGGAAGAAGGCAGGTTCGGGAGACTCATCAACGGAACCGCGAGAATACTCTGGAATAGAGATATGAATTACTATCGGCAGGCGCCGTGGCGGGGCACACAGAAGCTCGACGGCGGGACGCTGATGAATCAGTGCATACATAATATCGATCTGCTGCAATGGATGATGGGCGGCGAGATTGAAACGGTTTACGGGCAGACGGGCAGATTTATAAGAGAGATCGAAGCCGAGGATTTCGGCGCCATCATAATCCGATTTAAAAACGGCGCTATCGGGATCGTAGAGGGAAGCGCCTGTGTGTATCCGAAAAATCTGGAAGAAACTCTTAGCATTTTCGGCGAAACGGGCACTGTAGTTATCGGCGGCATGGCGGTCAACGAGATAGAAACGTGGAACTTCGCGGACGAGAGGGACTACGATGGTTTTGATGAAGCTGCGGAAATCCCAAATGTTTACGGCAATGGGCACGCGGCTTTGTACGCTGATTATATCAGCGCGGTACAGAATGACAGAAAACCGTATATCTCCGGCGAGGACGCAAAAACCGCCTTAGATATAGTTTTAAGGGTATATGAGCAGAAGGGTCACTTCTGGCGGTTGAATAGTTTTGATTAAAGAACTTAAGCAGTTAGGGGTGTGAATGTGGAATTTATAGATTTAAAATCCCAGTACAACAGAATAGCCGATGGAATAAACGGCAGATTCAGCGATATAATGCGTAGTTCAAGGTTCATATCGGGCAAGGAGACCGGTGAGTTGGAGGCTCGTTTGGCGGAATATGTTGGGGTGAAACACTGCGTAAGTTGTTCGAGCGGCACGGATGCGCTGCTAATGCCTTTGATGGCGTGGAATGTGGGCAAAAATGACGCTGTCTTTGTCCCGGCCTTCACTTTTTTCGCTACGGCGGAAGTAGTAAGCATGGTGGGCGCAGAACCGATTTTTGTCGATGTTGAGCCGGACAGTTTTAATATGGACGTAGATAAGCTGCGCAAGGCGGTGAACAGGGTGAAGGCAGAGGGGCGCCTGCGGCCAAGAGGCGTGATCGCGGTGGATCTGTTCGGTCAGCCTGCGAAAAATACGGAAATCCAGCAGCTGGCAAGGGATTGCGGGATATTTTTTCTGGAAGATGCAGCTCAGGGATTTGGCGGAAGAATCGGCGAAAGAAAGGCCGGTTCCTTCGGCGATGCGGCGGCGACTTCTTTTTTCCCGGCCAAGCCGCTGGGATGTTATGGCGACGGTGGAGCGATTTTTACAAACGACGATACCCTCGTGAATATACTCCGTTCTATCAGGACGCACGGACAGGGAACCGAAAAATATGATAATGTGAGAATAGGCATGAACGCACGCCTGGACAATATGCAGGCGGCAGTCTTGCTTGAAAAACTAAAGATCTTCGATGAAGAAGCAGATATAAAAAACGCCGCCGCCAAGCGGTATGGTGAACTTCTGGCAAGCGCGCTTGAAATACCGACTGTGAAACCCGGCTATTATTCATCATGGGCGCAATATTCACTGCGCGCCGCAAATAATGAGGAACGGCGCCTCATCATAGAGCGCTTGAAAAGCAAAGGCGTACCAACGGCGATATACTATAAGACGCCGTTGCATAAACAGCCGGTATATAGCGGATATGACAGCAGAGGAGATGATCTTTCCATAAGCGAGGATCTTTGTCAGCGTATTTTTAGTATACCGATGCATGCCTACCTTACAGAAACTGACATAGAACTGATAATAAAGGCGATACTGGAAGCCTGTAGCGATTATAGAAAATAAAAACACAGAAAGTAGATAATATTGAAAAAGAATGTTTGGCTGTTGAACCATTATGCAAACCTGCCTGAGAGGGGAGCAAGTTTGCGGCATTATAATTTTGCAAAGGAGCTGGTGAAGAGGGGCTATAGCGTTTCTATATTTGCCTCATCTGCAGCACATAATTCAGACTATAATGCTATAGAGGACAAGCGGCTGTTTCTTGAAGAAGAAATGGAGGGCGTTCATTTTGTTTATGTGAGAACCGACAGCTATAAGGGCAACCGCATGGGAAGAATCAGGAACATCATGCAGTATTGCCTGAGGACGCCGCGAGCCGCAAAATGCATTGCCGGGGAACAGGGTGAACCGGATGTGATCATCGGCTCGTCCATGCATCCTTTTACATTGTTCATGGGGCGGCGGATGTCAAAACGATATAAATGCACATATATCGAAGAAATACGGGATCTATGGCCTGAATCATTGATCGCGTATGTCCCCGATTTTAATAGATTCGTGATGGCGGCGCTTTATAAGGCGGAAAAGTACATATATAAAAGAGCCGACAGGATAATATTCACCATGGCAGGCGGGAAGGATTATATAAAGGATAAGGGCTGGCAGGATGAAATACACGCGGACAAGTTGCATCATATCAACAACGGTGTTGATTTGGAGGCCTTTTACATTAACAGGGAGCGCTTTCAGATAGATGACGCGGATCTGGCGGATGATAAATCATTCAAGGTGGTTTATACGGGTTCGGTAAGGGCAGTCAATAATTTAGGCGTACTTGTTGAAACTGCGGCGCGCCTTGAGGCGCTCGGTAAGACGGATATTAAGATTCTCATCTGGGGCGAGGGAAACGAACTGAGCGGGCTTGTTGAAGAGGCGTCGCGCCGAGGGTTGATGAATATTATTTTCAAAGGCTATGTAAAAAAGGAATATATACCGTATATCGTTTCCATGGCCAATATCAATATCATACATCAAGCGCAGGAGACACGGCTTTACAAGTATGGTTCCAGTCAGAACAAAAAATTCGACTACCTTGCCGCCGGGAAACCCGTATTATGTACTGTGAAGTCAAACTATGACATCATCGTTGAGGGAAAGGCGGGGATTTCATTGGAAGTTCAGAACCCGGAGACCATCTGCGGCGCAATACTGCGTTTTTACAATATGAGCAGCGCGGAATACGGGGAATATTGCAAAAACGCTACTGCATTGGCGGGGGAATATGACTTTAAAAAACTTAGCGATATACTCGTCGATATTATAGAATCGGCGCCGCCGGGCAGGTAGACGGTTCAGGCCGAGCGCTGGGCAGGTAGACAGTTCAGGCCGAGCCGGGGCGTTCCATCAAGCATGAATCGGCTTGAGTGTATTCTCATAGACTTCAATAAGGGCGTCCGTGTTTTTATCAAGATCATACTGCATCTCTACTTTTTCTCTGCCGCGAAGTCCCATATTCAAGCAGAGATTTTTATTGTCAACAAGGATTTTCAAGGCCTCAGCCATTTTTTCGGCGTCGCCGCGCGGCACTATAATACCCGTAGAGCCGTCGTCAACTACTTCTTTGAATCCGTCTCCGTCAGTGGCGACAACCGGAAGACCGCTCGCCATCGCCTCCGCGAGAGCTACGCCAAAGCTTTCATTTACAATGCTTGGCGCGGCGAAGATATCCATATCCGCAAGGACGTCAGGAACTGCGGTATTGTCAATAAAGCCGCCGAAGTGTATGTGGTCGGAGAGTCCGAGTTCGACGGTAAGGCTCATCAACTCGATCAGTTGCGGGCCTTTGCCGTAAATGCTGAGCTTCAAAGGCGCAGTGTTATCTTTCGCAAGGAGAAGTTTAAAAGCGCGAATTAGTACATCTATGCCATAAATAGAATTAAGGGTTTTCACGATGCCTATATGGATCTCAGGCTTATCGCCCGCACTCCTATCATGAAATTTGAATTTCGTCAGATCGACACCGAAGGGAACAACGCCAACATCGCGGTGTTGCGCGCCCAGCAAGCTGTGAATCTGCTGTTTCATTGCATGACTTGTAGACAGGAGCTTATCAGCATAGAGCAGATTCGCCCGGACGATGCGGTATTTCATCTTGCTTTGATAGGGGACATCGTAGACATCGCTGCCACAAGCGTTCAGCACAAGGGGCGAGGCCTTCGCATATCTTGCTAATGTACCATAGCCGCTGGCGTAATGCGCGTTTACGATATCAAAGCCTCCGCTTTGTAAGGCGGAACTTAAGCGGCGCGCGGCGGTGTAATAAGCAAGCGAGGAACTGCCGGGAAGATAGTTTCGCTCTACATCCGCAGAGATCTGAGCTGTGTCGTCCCTATTTCCGGATATGGTAAATAAAGTTACCTGATGGCCTTTCGAACTAAGCGCGTTCACGAATTTGACGACATGAACGGATTTTTCATTTCCAATAAATGCGATTTTCATGTTTGCCTCTCACTATAATCTATATCGAAGGTTATTACGGCATTATAGGTGCTGTTCACGCGCATAAGTTCGTTCTCAAAAACGCTGCGCAGTTCGCCCTTTGAAAGACGGCAGTCAGGCGACAGCACTACATCAAACACTATATTCGAATGCGTGTAGCTTTTGACTATTCGCAGATCATGAATGCCCGTAACCCCGGGGAGATCCGCCGCCAGTTTTGCAATCAATGTTTTTAGTTCCAGCGTAAGGGGATCCTTTGTATCTATAGGATCCATGTGTATCACCAGGGATATTCCTAATTCACCGCCGATTTCCCGTTCAAGTCTGTCGATAATATCATGACACTTTACGAAGTCTTCATGAGCGTCTATCTCTGCGTGGACAGTGGCGAAGACCTTGCCGGGCCCGTATTCATGAACTGTAAGATCGTGTATGCCTATTATGAGTTCCGCACTGCATATTCTGTCCCTAATGGTCTGTACAAGAGCTGGATCAGGCGCCTTTCCCAGCAGAGGATCGCTGGCGTCGCGTATGATCTTGATGCCTGAAACAACAATGAAGATCGCGACAAGACAACCTGCATACCCGTCTATCATAAAACCGGAAATGTGTTCTGCGATCATGCACGCCAATACAGTTGATGTTGCGATCACATCATTGCGGCTGTCGGTTCCCGCAGCTATGAGGGTGACCGAACTGATAGCCTTGCCGCACTTGATGAAAAATAATGACTGCCATATCTTAATGAGTATGGAAACGGCGAGGATGAGAACCGGCGTGTACCCAAAATTCACATGCTCAGGATGCAGAATCTTTCCAAATGAATCGGCAAAAAACTTTACCCCGACCAATACTATTATAAAGGAAATAAAAAGTCCGGTGAGGTATTCTATTCTGGCATGGCCGAAAGGGTGCTTCCTGTCGCCGGGCGCCGCCGCCAAATGAAATCCGACCAAGGTAATAACTGAAGAGGCGGCGTCGGCGAGATTATTGAAACCATCCGCAACAACAGCTATGCTGCCGGATATATAACCGACGACGATTTTCGCGGAACAAAGCAAGAGGTTTGAACTGACGCCGACGACACCTGCAAGTTTGCCATATCTGTTCCTTACACTTGGGGATTTGACGTCGCCAAAATTCTTTATAAATTTTTTTAACAGAAAATTATACATCTTTCCCTAGGGCGGCTTTGAGGGCGCGCGCGAATTGATCGGGGCAGGATGTGGGGCGGCTCCCGCAATCCAATCCATAAAGTTTGTCAATGATAAGTTCTGCGGGCAGACCTTCGGCGAGCCGCGAAACACCCTTCGTGTTCCCTTTGCAGCCGCCGGTAAAGAGTATATTTTTTACAATTCCGTCCTCGATTTCAAACTCTATAAGATACGAACATACACCCTCAGGCGCGAATGAATACTTCATAATTACCTCCAATCTGCCATGACCATAAATTCGAGAATACCTTAAACATCATGGCGTAAAAGCCGTAAATTTAAACGATATCGCCTATTTGCAATGAGCTATATTTGCTATTGACAATGGGCAATATACCCTGTCGCTACGAATAGCCAATGCCTATTTGCAATGAACGATAACAAGTATCGGCGGCCATCAACAAGCGACCAACAATTGACAAGCGAGCCGCCGGCGATCTGCCAATCGGTGACAAATAACCGTTCGCAAATCTGCCAATAATTGGCTGGAGGTCAGTCGACAACCAACCGTGGGCTGACCAAATAACCAGCCGGCAGCGGAATAACGATTGCCCAACATCCGACCAATAATTGGCAGACAGCTGACAGGCAACTAAAGATATAATAACATATAAAAGCCCGTCGGCGGCAAAAGAAAAAAATAAATTTTACGGTATTAAACAATTGATTGTTTGACCCGAATATGATATGATACTATCATCTGACTCTGTAATCAGCAGGTCAATAATGCTTAGCACAATGCTCATGGGAGGTAAATTGGTGAAAGGCGAGACAGTTAGAATCGTACCGGCCATTGCGACCGCAGTATTCTTAACAGCTCTTTTTCCGATAACGGCGTCGGCTGTAAACAACAACAGCGGCGGCGGTCTTTCTGATGGGAAAGCGGAAGGCGCTTATCCCGGCGGAGCCATGAGTGAAATTATATCCGATACGCTTTACCGTTCGCCGGGTACGATTCCTATGAATGGCTCTAAGGGAGCGGCTTCGGTTTTCTTATTAGACGGCGGAGACGAAGGTGCTTTGCTCATCACGGCGGGCGGTCTTTCGGCAGGCGCTTCTAACAGTGCGGCGGCCGGTCTCTCGGCAGGCGCTTTGAACAGTACAGCGGGCGGTCTAACAGCAGGCGCTTCTAACGGTACAGCAGGCAGCGCTTCATCAGGCGCTATTCAGGATAATATTTTTTCTGACAGAACAAATTCAGATGGAACAAATCTAAGCAGCGCCGCAGATGAAAACAGATCATTCAGTGCGCTTGCTCTTACACAGGTAAGTTCGGTAAGCGAACTTAGAAGCAGAATGGAAACAGCCGCCGAGGGCGACGTTATCAAACTCAATGCGGACTTTGCGAGAGATTTACTCAATAACGGCGCTTTGACAGTAACAGTGAACCATAACAACAACTTCACCATAGATGGTGAGGTAGCGGGAGAGCTGGAGATCGGAGGCGGGAATCGCCACTTCAATATAATAAACACAGGCAGCGCTCGGATTACCTTCTCCAAGCTCAGTCTGAAAGGCGGCGCTAATGACGCCGGTGGGATAAAGTTGTTTGGAGGCGCGTATAGATTTGATGAGTGCAGCTTTAATGAGATAGTTAACGCAACTGCCGCGATCGCAGCTGAAGGCGATGCGAAAATAGAAGTTAGTAGATCTATATTTTCTAAAAACACCGTGGCTCTGGATATGGGCACTGACTCTGTCGATGGAAAGTCCTTAACGATAAACGATTCGCGTTTTGAAGATATGAAAGCTTCAGCTGTTCTGGCAAACAGTGCAGTGTTGACGCTGTCGGAGAGCACATTCGTAAATGGCGGCGACACAGCAGTACAGGGCGGCGCATCAGTAGAGATAAGCGGATGCAGCTTTACTGATAACGAAGGTATCAATAAAGCCGGCGCGCTGGCTGCCGACAAGGCAGGTACTTATGTAATAAGGAAGAGCAGCTTCACGGGCAATCATAACACGAAGGGTTCGGGAGGCGCGATCAGCCTGGGTTCAGATACAGAGTACACGATCGACAAGTGCTATTTCGACGGTAATTATGTTTCGGCCAACGCGGCGGGCGGCGCAATCTACGGCGCTTCTTTACGTGACGCTTCACTGACTGTGAAAGACAGCGTGTTCAACAGTAATGAGGCGAGGTACTCGGGTTCAGACGCAGTAAATTCCGACGGCGGCGCGATTGCGATTCTTAACGCTTCCGGCGCCAATACGGACATAAACATATCGGGCTGTAATTTCACTGATAACAGTTCGGGCGACGATGGCGGAGCAGTGCTGCTTGAGGGCGGCGTGAGGATGCAGACCCTGAGAGCGCGGATCGTAAACAGCACATTCAGCGGCAACAAATGCAAAGGCGCTATGGATATAGCAAGCGGGACTTATGACGGTTCGGGAGGAGCGATTAAGTTTTACGGAATGACACAGTCGGAGATCACATATTGCACATTCTATTCTAACGAGGCAGGGCTTGGCATAGGCAGTAACTCAGGAGGCGGCGGCGCTATAGCGTTTCAGACGGATTCCGGAATTGCGGCCGACGAGCTTGCGGCGCTTCCGGTTATCAGCAACAACATATTTATCGCTAACAGATCTACGCCTGCAAGCCGCGGCAATGTCTACATAGAACAAAGAACCGACGCGGGACGTCTTAACAGCGGGAACATAGGTCTTGACAACGATGCATCCGGTTTCGCTAATGGAGAAAATTTAAGCGCAGGAATTATAGCTGCAAATGTATTTGCTGATGTAAGACCTGACGGCGCGCCTTCGGAGACGTATTTCGGTGAGGCAGTCGGTTCCGAAGACAATCCGGGACAGCGCTTCTGCTATATACCAAGTTCTTTGATAAACGACATGTACAGTGACGGACTCAAACCCCATTCAAATTCCGGGGATTTGAAGGATGTGCTTGGAAATACAAGAGATAGATTATCGAATCCTGGTTCTGTTGAAATCTATTGGACAAAATTCGATCCGGGTCTCGGATACGGAGGCTTCTGGGCGCTGATTCCAGCGGCAGGAGTAAAAAGTCTGCTCTCAGACGCGTACTACATAAGTCCAAACGAAAACAGGCGGATAACGGTTCTCTTAAAGGAACTGCTTGGAACTACAACACCGGATAATCAGTTTATAGGTTGGGAGAGCGATCAGGCAATAGATCCGGATGCTTCCCTACTGGAATATCCGATAGTATCACCGGGTGATCAGGTAGAGTCAACAAAGCAGACATATACGGCTAAGTGGAGTAATAAGGCTTATAAAGTAGAATTTTCTCTTGACTATGACGGTTTGATACTTCAAACGCTCACGGACGTTGCGCCGGGGAGTAAGATAAGCGCGCCGCGTGAACCTTCAAGGACGGGATATATCTTTGGCGGTTGGTATAAAGACGCCGGTCGTACGGGTTTATGGAATTTCAATACTGATACAGTAGATTCAGATATAGTTTTATATGCGATGTGGTCAGCGCGCAGCGGGAGCGGAACCCTTCCGGTTTCTCCTTCCACTCCGCCGTCAAGCAGTGGGAGTGCAGATCCGCTGCCTTCTGCGCCGACGGAGAACGACGGAACTGTGACACAGCCTGACCCGGCTCAGAGTACAACGACTACCTCTCCTGCGATAGTGACGCCGGGAGCGACAGTCGCCCCGCCTGATGCGGCGCCCGCATATACACTGCCGGATGGCGTGTATGAAGGAAACCGTAATCCGAATAATAATATAGGAAGCAATAGGACAGAAGATATCGCAGGCGCCTACGGCGGCGGCGGGACTTATACAGGAGATAATGTAAACAGTGGAGGCTACGGCGGTTCATTCGGTTTTCAGGTAGAACCTCCTATAGAGCTTCCTGGAATAGATGATGCGAGTGGTCTAACTGATTCAGAGACACCATATAAGCCTCCTGCGTTTATAGAATCAGAGAAAAACGATGATAGCTCTTCTCTGCTCCCGAGCCTTACACAGAACACGGAAGATTATACATTAGAACAAACGATAAAGCTGGTTTTCAATAATCTACCTGCGCTGCTATATAATGAATATGGAGATAATATTCCAGTAATAACTATATTCGAAGCCAGGGTGCCGCTTGTAGGACGGAACGGGGAAATAGCTCTGTCGTTTTTGGATTTTCTATTTATGGTATTGACGGCTCTATTCCCGCTCTTAGTCTTTTTCGGGAATTTGAGAAAGAAACATGAACAGCTTGAGTTGGGCTATGAAGTCGAACGAAGTTTTAAGACCTTGTATCTTATCTTGAGTCTTGTAGCTGCCCTGCTCTCTATACTGACATTCTTGATTACTCAAAATGTTTATGCGCGTGTAATTCTGATTGACAGGTGGACGGTTCTCATGGCTGTCATGCTGTTGATATCCGCCATCCTATCCTTAATGGCCAGGTATCAGTCAACAGAAGATCGGATGGGGATTACAACAGCGAAAACGAATATCTAAAAATTCTATGCTCTATAACGGAAGCCTTGCATCAGATATAACTATTATAGCCATACGATAATTCCATAATCTACACGCCGCTCCGATGTCGAAAATAACGTGCGGCGTGTTCTGTATTCTAACGAATCCCGATATAACGAAAATAAATATGTGCAAACCGCATGTTCTAAAATCTGAAAAGGAGAACTTGAGTGAACCCACTGATCAGCGTCATAGTGCCGATATATAATGTTGAAGCATACTTGTGTGAATGTGTTGACAGTATAATCAGACAGACATGGAAAAACTTAGAGATCATACTGGTTGATGATGAGTCGGCGGATGCTTGCCCTGAGATATGTGATAAATACGCCAAAGCAGACAGTCGAGTGCGTGTGATCCATAAGAAAAACGGCGGGCCCGGTATGGCGCGTAATACGGGACTTGATATCTGCCGAGGGGATTACATAGCCTTAATAGATTCGGACGACTGGATAGAACCGGATATGCTCGAAAGCATGTTACGCGCGATGTGTGAGGCGGAAGCAGGACTTGCCATATGCGGCTATGTCAAAACGAAGCACGACGGCAGCCCATGGCATAAGTTCGGCAATACAGGCGGGACATATGAACCTGAAGAGCTCCTGAGAGAATATATTGCAGGTACGAATGGCGTTGGAGCTATCTCTTGCAATAAGTTATATGAAAAGAGTCTACTGGAAAACATACGCTATCCCGATTTCAAAAACAATGAAGACGCCTATATAATGCATAGGATTATAGGCGGATGCAGGAAGGCTGTATTTGTGAACCGTGAGATGTACAATTACCGTATGCGGCCGAACAGTCAGTCGAGGGGAGGTTTTGCCCTCTATTATCTCAACGCGCTGGAAAGCGCAAACGACATGATTGAATACACAAGAGCAGTCTACCCGGGTCTGAAAAACATGGCTCGTTGGCGGAAGCTTGAGGTTATCATGGAGCTTATGGCGAGCATTGTCTATAATTCTGCTTTGGTTCAGTACAGAGAGACCTATGATATTCTTGAAAGCAATCTGCATTCTGAACTTGAATCTATGGTTATAGGAGAGTATTTTCGCTTCAAAGAAAAAGGGAAACGCGCCAGGCGCTTGTGCTTGCGGCTGCGTTTAGCCGCACATCATCCATTACTGTTTCGCGCCTACGCTCAAGCGATTGGGGTAAAACTCACGCTAGATAAATGGAAAAACAGATAATGGTGTATCTATAAACTAGAGCCTTCTGCTTTAGTTCGCCGGATGATTTAAATTGACATACCTATCGGAAGATGATATATTTTTATTGCTGATTGTTATCGATGAATGCACTGTTTTCAGTGTGTTTAATGAAATATTGATGAATCATGCGTCTAATCACGTATTTTATTTAAAGAGAGAAAGGAAAGCAAGATGAAAAGGAATAATGTTCCATACAAGATCAATCTTACAGAACAGGAGATTCCAAAAGCATGGTATAATGTACGCGCTGATATGAAAACCAAGCATCGTCCGATGCTTAATCCGGCCACGCTAAAACCCGTAGTCGAATCGGATCTAACGCCTGTCTTCTGCGATAAACTGGTAGCGCAGGAGCTTAATGACAAGGATAGAATGATCGATATACCGGAAGAAGTCCTCAATTTTTACAGGATGTATCGCCCCTCACCGCTGATTCGCGCGTATTTTTTAGAGAAAGCTCTGGATACGCCTGCTAGGATATACTATAAATATGAAGGCGGAAATACATCAGGCAGTCATAAGCTGAATTCCGCTATAGCTCAGGCATATTACGCCAAGGAGCAGGGACTCGTAGGCGTCACTACCGAAACGGGAGCGGGACAGTGGGGAACGGCGCTTTCTATGGCTTGCGGTTATTTTGACATTGACTGCAAGGTATATATGGTGAAGGTGTCGTCGGAGCAGAAGCCCTATCGTAAGGCGGTTATGGAGACATATGGAGCGTCCGTTACGCCGTCGCCATCCACAACCACTCAGATCGGGCAGAAGATGCTCGCGGAGGATCCGAATACTACGGGGAGTCTGGGCTGTGCTATATCAGAAGCGGTAGAAGCGGCTGTGACCACGGAGGGTTATAAATATGTACTGGGCAGCGTGCTGAATCAAGTGCTGCTTCATCAGTCTATTATCGGCCTGGAAGCGAAGGCCGCTATTGAGAAGTATGATGAATATCCGGATATCGTAATCGGATGCGCCGGAGGCGGTTCCAACCTCGGCGGACTTATGGCGCCATTCATGGCCGACAAGCTGACAGGCGGCAAAGCGCCGTATTTCATAGCGGTGGAACCGGCTTCGTGTCCTTCTATGACGCGCGGCAAATTCGCCTATGATTTTTGCGATACAGGAATGGTGACGCCGCTGGCGAAGATGTACACTCTGGGCGCGACATTCATACCGGCGTCAAACCATGCGGGCGGTCTGCGCTACCATGGAATGAGTCCTATACTGTCGCAGCTTTATCATGATGGATATCTGGATGAGGCGAGAGCTGTCGGACAGCGTGATGTGTTTGAAGCAGCCACACTTTTCGCCAAGGTGGAGGGCTTGCTGCCGGCGCCGGAATCGGCTCACGCCATACGTGCGGCAATAGATGAAGCGATTAAGTGCAAAGAATCGGGAGAGGATAAGGTCATACTCTTCGGGCTTACGGGCACGGGATATTTCGATATGGCAGCATATATGCAGTACAATAGCGGTGAAATGGAAGACTACATCCCATCTGATGAAGACCTTGAACGCGGTTTTGCGGCTATTCCGGATATTAAAGAAGCGGAATAAAATCAGAGAAAGCGTGCAGAACGTTAAGCAGCGTTAGTACAGCGGGAGGGGACATTGGCATGGGGCTTCATATTGATAGCATAATAGATGATTCTCGTCTTCATGCGCTTTCCAACGACGAAATCGCACGGTACAGCCGTCACATCTTGTTACCTGAAATCGGTGTGAAGGGGCAGGAGCAGCTTAGGGCGGCCAGGGTTTTGATAATCGGAACCGGCGGCCTCGGCGCCCCGTTAGCGCTGTACCTAGCCGCTGCAGGCGTAGGAACCATAGGTCTCGTGGATTTCGACATTGTGGAGACTTCAAACCTGCAAAGACAGATAATACATGGCTCCAAGGACATCAATAGACCGAAGGTCGCTTCGGCAAAGGAGCGCATTGAAAACCTGAATCCGCAGGTAAACGTCATTGAACACATGACACGGCTAACCAGAGAAAACGCGCTTGATATAATGCGCGCTTATGATGTTGTAGCCGACGGAACGGATAACTATCAGACCAGATACTTGGTGAATGACGCCTGTGTGCTGTTAGGCATCCCCAATGTATATGGTTCAATATTTCAATTCGAAGGGCAGGCATCTGTATTCTATGCCGAAGAGGGACCATGTTACAGATGCCTCTACCCCGAACCGCCGCCGCCGGGACTGGTTCCCTCATGCGGCGAAGGCGGTGTTATAGGAGTACTTCCGGGTATTGTGGGTACAATACAAGCAGGAGAAGTGATAAAACTGATTATCGGCGGTGCGGACAGTCTTATCGGCAGATTGCTGCTGATTGACGCATGGCGCATGAAATTCAGGGAGTTGAAGCTTGAAAAAGATCCGCAGTGTCCTATATGCGGTAAAGATAGAAAGATACATAAGCTTATCGATTATGAAGAATTCTGTGGTCTAAAACCCGATGAAGACGATGAACCTGTTGAAGGTTTAACTGCATATGAACTCAAGGCAAAACTGGATGCAGGCGAAGATATACAGATAATAGATATACGAGAATCCCATGAACGCTCAATCGTAAAGTTTCCGAATGCCAAAGAGATACCTATAGAGCAGTTAGCACGGCGTATCAATGAGTTCGATCAAAGCATCGACATGGTATTTTTATGTAAAATAGGGCAGCGCAGTGTAGCTGCGATCTACGCATTGAGGCAGGCGGGATATAAGGGCAGAATGTTTAACCTGCTGGGCGGCGTGAACGCGTGGGTGAGTGATATTGACGGAAGCATACCGATATACTGATATATATAAGAGGAGGAAACGTCATGGCAGGGGAACATGAGGAGGGTATCCATAAATTAGTGTCTCTGATGATGGACAGTTATCATAAAGAGCCGGATATCATCAAGATTGAAACCAGTAAACAGATCAATAAAGCCATTGTATTAGATATAGTCGAGGATTTGCGAAGCTTGGTCTTTGCCGGGTTTTTCGGAGGAAAGCGGCTGCGTGAAGATGGCATCGAGTATTTCGTGGGTGAGCTCCTGGAGAAATTGATCTATAATATGGAGAGGCAGATCCGGCGTGCGCTGCGAACGGAAAGCGGAGGCGAGCGCGATGAATCGGAGGTGGCGGAAGAAGCCGCTTGCACAACACATAAGTTTCTAAAAACCATACCAAAGGTCAGAAGACTGCTGTCTACGGATGTTGACGCATCATTCGACGGCGATCCCGCTGCGTCGAGCAAGGACGAAATCATCCTTTCATATCCCGGCATTTACGCGATTATGGTGAGTCGGCTTGCGCATGAGCTTTACCTTCTTGACGTGCCGCTTATACCCCGTATGATGACAGAGCACGCGCATAGTTTGACAGGCATAGACATACACCCTGGCGCAACGATAGGCCATCATTTCTTCCTTGATCATGGTACAGGAATAGTAGTGGGAGAGACGACTATCATAGGCAATTATGTGAAGATATATCAGGGCGTAACTCTGGGGGCGCTTTCCACAAAGGGAGGACGCCTGCTTTCAAATGTAAAACGACATCCGACCATCGAAGATAATGTAACGATATATTCCGGAGCTTCTATATTCGGCGGTGATACCGTCATAGGCGAGGGGGTTGTGATCGGTTCAAATGCCTTCATCACAAAGAGTGTTGCTGAAAAAACACGTGTAAGTGTGAA
Source organism: Eubacteriales Family XIII. Incertae Sedis bacterium (assembly GCA_031264295.1). Lineage (GTDB taxonomy): Bacteria > Bacillota > Clostridia > Peptostreptococcales > Anaerovoracaceae > JAISED01. Next base: position 28,750 of record JAISED010000086.1, read on the forward strand.
AGACCCGGAATTGCAGTTCAGATCGGATGAAGAAAAACTGGATGAGAAGGGTCAAAACAACGAGTTTACTCAGGATGAACTTTGGTATTATGTAATATAGAACAGATGAAGCCCATAGGCGTCATCTAATATTCAATAGTTTTTTGATAGCTGCGTCGAGACCGTCTATAGTAAGTTCATACATGGGAAACATGTCACGCAAAATCTGAATGGTGGAGCTTCCGTAGACCATATCCCAATTCCTGCTTTGAATGGGATTCAACCAAACGGATTTTTCGTAGCGCTTTCGTATCTTTGTCATCCATTCGGCGCCGGGGACCTCGTTGTACAGTCCCATAGTAGCGCTTCCGCCGCGGCGCAAAAGCTCGGACGGCGCCATTGAAGCGTCGCCTACGATGATCAGCCTATATTCCGAATCCAGATTGGCGAGAAGCCAATCGGTTTCGAGCCAGTCGCCTCTGCGGCAAAACGGCGTCTTATACAGGTAATCGTATATACAGTTATGAAAATAATAGACCTTGAGGTCTCTAAAATGATTCGATTTACTGACTGCATTGAATAATTTGTTACAGAGTCTATTGTAGGGCAGCATGGAGCCGTCAGAATCAAACAGGAGCAGCAGTTTCAGCGCGTTTTTTCGAGGCTTTGCCCAGACAAGCGAAAGCTGACCTGCTTTCTTTCCGGTCTCATTAACGGTTTCATCAATGTCAAGCTCAGTAGGCGCCGCGTCGTCATGGGCGGTGTATTGTTTAAGCTTTCGGAAGGCCATCTGAAACTGTCGGGCGTCAAGAAGCTTGTCCTGACGAAAGTCCTTGAAGTTACGCTCCCCAGCGACCTGAAGGGCGCGATTGTGCCTGCCCTCTCCGCCAACGCGTATGCCGCGCTCATTGAAACCGCCATGCCCCATAGTAGAAGTGCCGCCGGTTCCTATCCAATAGTTGCCGCCGTCATGTCTCTCCTTTTGTTCGCGTTTGCGCTCTTCAAAGCGTTTCTGCAGTTCTTCAAGCTCAAGCAAGTACTCATCAATGACAAGGCGGTCATTGACATCCCGCATACGAACATCTTCGCTCAGCCACTTCCAGAATGCCTCCGGCAAGAGTTCTTCCGTACCGATTCCGTGGAAGAAAAAAGAAAACACGGAATCAAATTTATCATAATCGGACTCCGTCTTGATGAGTATCGCTCGGCAAAGTTGGTAAAAGCCTGTCAGACTTGAATGAGCGAGCCCTTTGTCTAAGGCGTCCATGAAGGTAAGCCATTCATTCATTGATACCTTCAGCCCCGCATTTTTCAAAGAATAAAAAAACAGTGTAAACATAGCAGTCTATACCCAACGTTGTTTGAGACTATAACCCTTTTCACGGATTTCATTCAGTGTATCAATGTCCTGGTTCTTCTTGAGAAGCACTCCGATAAACGGATAGTCCTTGATCTTATCTAGGGGTATGCCGGATAGTGTCAATGCTTGCAGCCAATCCAGCAGTTCAGAGGTGCCGGGCTTCTTTTGCAATCCTTGGGTGTTGCGCAGGCCATAGAATGACTCCAATGCATAGTTGAGTAAGCTATTGTCGATATTGGGATAATGAACCCTTACGATCTCTTCCATTTTGTCATAGGTGGGAAAGGCGATGTAGTGGAAAACACAGCGCCTAAGGAAGGCGTCAGGCAGTTCTTTTTCAGCGTTCGAAGTGATTATCGTAACAGGACGCTGCTTTGCGTGAACGATTTCTTTGGTTTCATTGACATAGAATTCCATCTTGTCAAGCTCCCATAATAGATCGTTCGGGAATTCCAGATCCGCCTTATCTATTTCGTCTATCAGAAGCACAACCTGCGATTCTGAGGTGAAAGCCTCACCGAGTTTTCCGAGCTTTATGTAATGTTTCACGTCCTTGACGTCGCCCTCACCGAATTGACTGTCGTAAAGGCGTTGTACTGTATCATACATGTAAAGCCCTTCCTGAGCCTTGGTGGTGGACTTAATATTCCATATTATGAGTTCCTTGCCCAGGGATTCAGCGATGGCGATGGCAAGCATTGTCTTGCCTGTGCCGGGTTCGCCTTTAACCAGCAGGGGCTTAGCCAACGCGATTGATATATTCACAGCATTTTGTAAATCGTCGGCAGCGACATAGTTCTGTGCGCCTTTAAAATCATTCATTTTATTCATGCAAACTCTCCAATAATTAAATATTCTGACAATTAGGCCTTCCTCTAAGATGATATTTCCACACGAAATATACCCGCAATTAGTCACTTTCAAGCAGAATCAATACAGTCGTGATCCGCCGGACATATTCACAGAGATATTTTATACACCGATAAGCATATAGCTAGACAGCCGGTTGCCGCCAGCCCTGAGAACACACTGGCAGGAAGCCACAGGCTTAGGGCGGAGAACGAAACTCCCAGTAAAATGGGGCTTATGATTATCGCCGCCGCAATGAGCAAAAGGATGTCGAGAGGAAACGCCAGCCATATTGTTTTCCTGAATGTCCATCCGTCGTCACCGCGGCGGGATTTGCCGATCTGCATTAACAGCCGTATCCGCCGAAATGCTAATATTAGCATGAGGGCTATTGCTGCGGCGCAGATGACTGTCAGTGATGTAAAAATTATATCAAAAATACGCTTGATATCGGGTTCATAATCAGAAGGGGCTTTGTCTTCGAGAATATTCAGTATGTTATACGCTATATTGTCGGTATTTACGGCGGAATTCATATTGGTGAGAACACATACCGCAATTCCGCTGCGGGTGCGAATGGCAGCCTTGGCCGAATAACCCACAGTGTATCCTGAATGATATATCTCGCCGGAGGACTCGTCAACGAACCATCCTGCGGCATAAGACGCGCCGGGATCCGCGGCGGATGAGTCAGCTGTGTTCAGCGAATTCACTTGATGGGATTTTTCGATAATATCTACAAAACGTTCGGGTATTTTCGCTTCACCCATTTGAATTTGCAGCCAACGAACCATATCTTGAACATCAGAAATAATGTACGCGGCGGAAGTGTTTCTATCAGCCGTCGGCAGGGGATATGGTCTGGCGTTTAAAAATGACAGACGGCTGCCGTCTATAATTCTGCCCGTGTTCAGCGCGCTTTGAGGGTCGGTATAGGTGTTATTAAGCCCGAGAGGCGCTAGCACATCTTCGGTTAGAAAGCTCTCATAGCTTCGATTGGATACGGCAGCGATGATCAATCTCAGAAGATAATAATTTGTATCAGAATAAGCATATTCTTGAGAGGGGTAGGATTCTAATTCTACTCGGCCTCCGCGCGCGTTTATATCCTGCGGGGTATCGTCTGTAATGCGGAAGTAAGCAGCTTTCTCGTCGGAGATGCCGCTGGTTTGATAAAGCAGATCGGCGATTGTGATGTCTTCAGGCGGCACGGGTTTATTTTTATAGAATGCCTCGAATCGCGGCAAATGCTTATTTACAGGATCGTCAAGGGAGAGCCAGCCGTAGCTTTCAAGCAAAAGAACGCCGACTGCCGTATAGGAGTTGGACAAAGCGCCTATTTGAAAAAGCGAGTTTATGTTTAGAGAAGGACGCCCCCCGGCAAGGGTGGAATTGGCGGCGGAGGATGCCGCGCCATTTGTGTCGGCGGAATCATCCGGGTTAGCTGTGCTGCTTGCGTCTGCCGCGCCGCGATCGGTTGAGACTGCCGCCTTGTCCGGATCAGAGGCTTCGTCATTCGGGCGAACTGTGTTATCTGAATCGACGGAAACAAAGTTGCTGGCGCCGTAATAAAGGTACTCTGTCTGACCCTCTCGCAGTACAGCGATGGCCGCCACGGGTATTTTGGCTCGGATGAGTTCTTCGCGGACTATCTTGTCGATCTCTTCGCGCGCGGAAGAGAACAATGACGCGTCACCCGCGGAATCGAAATAGAATTCGGCGACAAGGCCGCTTATCATATCGTGTTCCTTTGACCGGCTATTAAGGGCAGGCTGCTCCTCAGACGCCTCATAGTGATACTCGACCACAGGATCGAGACCGGCGGGCATATTGCCGAGGTCTATGACGCCGGAATAGAGAACCCTGTTTTTCCATCGTAAGCTGCCTTCGGCGAAGAATTTGTACTGCATGTCGGCGTCTACGGCCGCGCCGTTTTCGTCCGTAAGATCCCATGTGTAGTACAATCTGCCGGTCTGCGGCGTGGCGCCTGATATAGCATCGGCTTGCTCTTTAGACATAGAAGCAAGCCCGGATTTCTCAACCCAAGTCGGGATAGAATCAGGTCTGTTAGCATATCCCCCCTGTGCGGTAAAGTTCGTCGCGTATAGGGTTTTTATGTGATTGCCGTTTTCATCCTCGATCCAGACCGCGAATTGATTGCTGGCATGGCCGGATTGTTTTACATAGTCAAAGCTGATTATAATCCTGCCGTCGGAACTGATATCGGAAACAGGAACCGACTCGGCTGATGTTGCGCCGCCGGTCGTCGCCGGTGTTGCTGATGCTGCTGTAAGCGCGCCATGCCCCCATGTGACAGATGTGAATAGCATTAACGAGCATAAAAAAAGAGAAAACAGAGGGATTTTCATATAATTAATCTCCAATTGATAATACTAATCCGCAAAACGCCGAAAGCACGGGTCATTTTAGACCCGTGCCACAATGGTACTCCGTCAGGGGTTCGAACCCTGGACACCCTGATTAAGAGTCAGGTGCTCTACCAACTGAGCTAACGGAGCGCAAACATCCGCTCTCAAGTACATTTTACATGTTAACACGCCATTCGTAACTTGTCAATATAAAAACTGCGGATTTTATTTCTTTTCGTTGCCTTGTGTGTTGATATATTATATAATGTAGGTTACGGTGAAAATTGTCAGGTCGCGGTGAAAATAACTAATCATGCGCGGTCGTTATTTTGCGGCTTATGTGTCGGCTACATAAAATAAGTTAAAGGGGGAAGTGAATGTATTGCGTTATTTGCGGTAATTTACTTGAAGATACAGATCTTGTCTGCAAAGTTTGCGGAGCGGATCTTGAAGAACAGAGGCGGTCTGACAGTGATGAGACTGTTGCCTCTGTTGACGGCGGCGTTCAAGGCGGTGTAACTGCGCCCCCTGAGGAGGCGGACGGAAAGGCCGAAGAAAAGGGCGATTCCGAAAGTGAGAAAAGCGGCGCCGAAGATGTTTCAGCGAAAACCGAGGAAGATGTCAGCGAATTTCAGTGGAATGTCCACGTGTTTCCGAAGAATGAAACTCGAAAGACAGAAGATATTGATTTCAACTGGAAAGAAGAAATGGAAGCTATCAGAGCCAGGGAAAAGCTCGCAGCGGAGCCGGAGCGCGCCGGAACCGCCGCTGTTGCGGTGGAACGCGAGCATACGCCGATAGGAAACCAGTCTCAGGACGTGGGCTTCAACAGTGCGCGGGATGGGCGGACGGATGAGGAAGATGCCCTGGCGCAGAATAGTCAAGCGTTCAACATGATAGTTGATGAGATCTTCGGGACGGAGAATGATGTGGGCGACTATGATGAATTGGAACCCTTGTATATGCATCATACTCAACTATCGCAGTTTGAGCAGAACTCGGCCAGAGAGAACAGAGAGCGCTTTTTCACGTTTAATAAGAAAAATGAAGAATTCCAAAAACTATTGGATCAGGAATATGAGAGGCTGCAAAGGTATGATACCCCAGGCATGAAAGAAGCCGGAAATATATTAGGTGTAAGTTTTAAGCTGGGAAAAAATGTGATCTCGCATGAAGCGGAGCAAGACGGTGGCGGAACTGCGGCAGCGGGAGTTAAAACCGGCGGCGCGGCTGAGAAGAAGGCTGTGACCGGCGAAGCTGCGGTGAGTGATGCGAGGCAGGATGCCGGCGGTTTGGGCGGCGCAGTGGAAAACGCTGTGGCTGGGGAAGTTGCGGCGACGGAGACGGCTGTGTCTGGGGAAGCCGCAGTGAGCGATGCGAGGCAAGATGTCGGCGGTTTTGATGACGCGGCGGCGGAGACGGCTGTGACCGGCGAAGCTGCGGTGAGTGATGCGAGGCAGGATGCCGGCGGTTTGGGCGGCGCAGTGGAAAACGCTGTGACCGGGGAAGCTGCAGCGGCGGAGACGGCTGTGGCTAGGGAAGCCGCAGTGAGTGATGTGAGGCAAGCTGTCGGTGGCTTGGATGGCGCGGCGGCGGAGACGGCCGTGACTGGGGAAGTTGCAGCGGCGGAGAAGGTTGTGGCTGGGGAAGCCGCAGTGCGTGATGTGAGGCAAGCTGCCGGCGGCTTGGGCGGCGCAGTGGAGACGGCTGTGACCGGGGAAGCTGCAGTGGGTGACGTTAAGCAAGATGCCGGCGGCGTTGATGGCGCGGCGGCGGAGAAGGCTGTGATCGGTGAATCAGGTGAGCTTGTGAATGAAGGCGGCGAATCGCTTAGCCGGAATGAGAACGCAAAATCACGTGATGAAACCTTCGAGGCTATGGAGAAGGGGATGGAAGAATGGGAGCAGGTAAAACACAGGAATTCAATTATAAAAAGAGTCGTTGTGATTGTACTTATCATTGCTGTTCTGGGATCAGGCATAGCTGTGATCATGCAATACATGCCGGACAGTCAGGCGGCGAATATACTGAATTCAATATTTTCATTCTTGATAGGCAGCTCTTCAGAACAGCTTATAGATAATATGGTATAGTTAATTAGCGTATCCGTAGATACATAGTAGTAGATGATATGGAGGAAAATAATGTCAACAAGAGCAGGGTTTAAAAGAGAAGACGTAACGGCGGGCAAAAGGGCGTTCTCCGCGTCCAGAACAACAATAGAGACCGCGTTTTACGGAAACAATGTGGAGAAGATGACCGACCTGAAAAAAGCCTATGATTTAGCGAAGAACGCGACGGGAACGATTGTCACCGATATGCCTGTATACAAGCCGGATGCAATAGGGATTCCCGACAACGCGAAGATATTGCTTTTCAATGACGGTGAAACTGTGGGACGCTTCGCCGGAGCGAGAGTGATACTCGGAGAGAAGGGGGTTGATGAGGGTGAGATCGCCTTGGTACTCAGGGAGGCGATGTACAATACGCGCTATAAGAAGATGTACCACACTCAAGCGTATATCGGACTTGACGAGGATTTCATAATCAGAGCCAATTTGTTGATTCCGGAGACTTATGAAAACACACTTTACAACTGGCTTTTGAATTTTCAGTATATCAATCCGTTCTACGATGAAATGTATAAGAAGTCGAAGCCTATAGGTGATGAGCCGGATATATACATCGTGTCGGATCCCGATTATCTGCATCCCAAGTTCCCCAATGGGCTGGCATATTTTGATCCTGAACATAACTGCGCGTGTCTGCTCGGTCTGCGTTATTTCGGTGAGCATAAGAAGGGCACTCTTACGCTGGCGTGGGGCATCGCAAACAGAAATGGATACGCTTCATGTCACGGAGGGCTAAAACGTATAGTACGCAACGATAAGAAGGCTTGCGTAATCGGCGTGTTCGGTCTTTCCGGATCGGGGAAATCGACGCTGACTCACGCGAAACACGCGGGTAAGTATGCGGACGTCACTGTTCTCCACGACGACGCTTATATTATTTCGTCGGAGAACGGTTCAACTGTGGCAATGGAACCGTCGTATTTCGATAAAACCCAGGATTATCCGCTTACGTCGCCTGACAATAAGTTCCTGATTACCGTCCAGAACTGCGGTGCGACAATAGATGAGAACGGCAATAAAATACTGGTTACTGAAGATATAAGGAACGGCAACGGCAGGGCGATAAAATCCAAGCTTTGGGCGGCGAACCGCGTAGATAAAATGGCGGAACCGATCAATTCTATTATCTGGCTCATGAAGGATCACTCGCTTCCGCCGGTTGTGAAACTGGAAAACCCAGTGTTGGCTTCGGTGATGGGCGCCTGCCTTGCTACGAAGAGAACAACTGCTGAGAAGCTCGCAGAAGGAGTGGACAGGGATGCGCTGGTATTCGAACCGTACGCAAATCCATTCAGAACCTATCCTCTCGCGGATGATTATAAAAAGTTTAAGTATCTTTTTGAGCACAGAGGCGTGGCGTGTTATATAATCAATACAGGGCATTTCCTTGATAAGAAGATCCCAAAAGAAGCAAGCATTGCGATAATCGAAGGTATTGTGGAAGAAACGGCCGTGTATAAGGATTTCGGAACGCTTTCTGAAATAAAGACTGTGGATGTGGAGGGCTTCTTGCCTGACTTTGCGGATAAGGACTATATCAGTCTGCTTAAAAAACAGTTTGAGGGCAGGATCGCATATCTGGATTCACTGGAGACTTTCAAGGGCGGACGTGACGCGCTGCCTGCTGAGGCACGGGCGGAGCTGGAGAAGATTACGGCGAAAATCGGTTAAGACAAAAGGGCTTAACTATACTTAAAAAACCTGAAGAGGAGAAACTGATAAGGAGGAATAGTTTTGAGTAAGAAGAGACCGGTTCTGGTGGCAGTAGTAGTAATTGTTGCGATACTTGCCGCATGTTTCGGAGGTTTGGTGAAGTTCATCACCGACTATTTATGGTTCGATGAACTTGGCTATACCAGCGTCTTTCTGAAGAAGCTCTTTACCCAACTTCAGATCGGCGTTCCATTGTTCCTGATATTGACAGCCCTTGGATATTTTTATCTTAAGCTGTTGAAAAAGGGCTATCACAAGAAGATCAGCGCGGCGGCGCCATCGTTAAAACCGGGCTTGGTGAACTGGATAACGCTGGGCATGTCGGCGGCGGGGGCAGGCGTAATAACCTTTCTGGCGGTGACGACGTTGTGGTTCGAATTGTTGAAGTTCACAAACAGCACGGACTTCAATATTGCGGATCCGATCTTCAGTCAGGACGTATCCTTCTATGTGTTTAAACTTCAGTTTATAACACAGCTTAACCAGATACTTATAAGCATCGTCATCGTATTTGCGGTGCTGACTGTACTTTATTATTTCCTGTTGTTGAGTCTTTGCCGACCGAAGATCTTCGAAGCGGTAAGACCCGGCGAGGATGAAGATGAGTATGAAGAAGAACAGCAGCAGCCTTACGGCGGCGCGTTCGGAAGCTTCGGAGATGTATTTGAAAAGGTTGGAGAGGCGATAAACCGGCAAATGGGCGTCGGCGGCGGGAGCAGCGGCTCGCGTTCGCAGTTCAGGGGCAAAAAGCCGGTGAACGACGTCAAGATCAAGGAGTTGGTCAATATCGCGTCCAACCAGATCATCATACTCGGCGTGATTTTCTTCATCATGGTGGGCGTGAACTTCTTCCTGAGGCAGTTCGATCTGCTATACTCGCAGACAGGCGTGCTTTTCGGCGCAGGCTTCACAGACATTAACATTACATTGTGGATGTACCGTGTACTTATAGTATTGTCATTTGTTGCCGCTATATTCTTTGTTATCGGTGTGAAGGGCAAGAAATATAAGACTGTGCTGAGTATACCTGTACTGATGGTAGTGGTGGGCGCGCTTGGCACAGGCGCCGGTCTTTTAGTGCAGAACCTAGTCGTTTCACCTGATGAAATCACGAAGGAAACGGCATATCTGGAGTATAACATCCAGTTTACCCAGAACGCTTACGACTTGCAGAACGTCGATACGATGTCCTTTCCCGCGGACAACAATCTGACGGCTGAGGATCTTGTAAATAATACAGATACCCTTGCCAATATACGTATTAACGATTATTCGCCGGCGAAGCAGTTCTATAACAGCACGCAGACGATCCGTCCGTATTACCTGTTCAACGATGTCGACGTGGACAGATACACTATTAACGGGGAGTATACGCAGACATTCCTTTCGGCGAGGGAGGTTGACGAGACACTGATCAATCAGGAGTGGATCAATAAATACCTTAAATACACGCACGGCTATGGGATTACGCTGTCTAGGGTTGATAAAGTCACCAACAGCGGCCAGCCCGATATGATGATACAGGACATTCCTCCGAAGTCCCAGGTTTCGGAGATAGAGATCACAAGACCGGAGATTTATTTCGGGGAACTGACTAACAACTACATTCTTGTGAAAACGGATGAACAGGAGTATGACTACCCGACGGGTGAGGAAAACGCTTGGACATTCTACGAGGGCAATGCCGGGATCCGTTTGAATCTGTTCAACCGCAGCCTGTTCGCCATACGCGAGCAGAGCATGAAACTGCTGGTTTCAACGAATATTAACAGTGATTCCAGAATCATAATTAACAGGAATATCACACAGCGCGTGAGGGAGATCATGCCATACATAGCGTATGACGACAATCCTTATATAGTGACTGTGGACGGCAAGCTCTACTGGATCATCGACGCCTACACCACAAGCACAAAGTATCCGTATTCTGAACCTTTGGGGATTGAGGCGGGCAACACTATCAATTATATACGCAATTCGGTGAAGGTAGTCATAGACGCGTATAACGGAGACACGAGTTATTATCTGGTGGATGATCAGGATCCGGTCGCCAATACCTTCATGAGCATATATCCGAAGCTGTTTAAGCCCTTTGGAGATATGCCGGAAGAACTTCGCGCGCACATCCGCTATCCCGCTCAGATGCTGAACATTCAGGCTGAGGTTTACAAGCGCTACCATGTGAACAATGTAAAGGTCTTCTATCAAGGAGAGGATCTTTGGGATATATCTCAGGAATTCGTGGGCGTCGGCGAGCCGGTCAATATGACGGCGCAGTATTACATAATGAAGCTGCCGGGTGAGGATGACGTGGAATTCATCAATTCCATACCATATACGCCGCGCAATAAGAAGAACATGACGGGGCTTTTGGTAGCCCGGAATGACGGTGAGCATTACGGGGAGTTGATACTTTATCAATTGCCCAAGAGCAAGGTGGTCTACGGGCCTATGCAGATAGAAGCTCAGATCGACCAGAACGATACCATTGCCAAGGAGTTTTCATTGTGGAAGAATTCCGGCTCGACATATACGAGGGGCAATATGTTCATAATACCGATAGAGGACTCACTGGTGTATGTAGAACCGGTTTATCTTGCAGCCGCCAACTCCAGCTTGCCTGAAGTCAGGAGGGTCATAGTCGCCTACGGGGACAGGATCGCGTATGAGTCTACATTGAGCGGGGCGCTTAATTCGCTCTTCGGTACGGATTACCTGGAAACGGGCGGTGAACAGACAGAAGGAACGAGCGGCGGAAGCGGCGGAGAGGCCTTGGGAACCATGACTGCCGATGAGCTGGCGCAACGTGCCAGGGAGGCTTATGAGAACGCTTTGAGTGCTTCGCAGAACGGAGATTGGGCCACGTACGGGCGCGAACTTAAGCAGCTTGAGCGTTACCTGAATGAACTCGCACCGCAGGAAAATGCGGCGGCGCAGGAAGAAACACAGGAAGCGAGCGTTGATACTATAAAGTAACGAGGAAGAGGGAAATGCTCGATATTAAAAAAATCAGAGAAGACTACGCAAAGGTCAGAGACGGTATTCTTAAAAGAGGGCGCGGAGATTACGGGCTTGAAGACGTCAGACGGCTTGATGAGGAGCGCAGAGGAATTATCAGCGAAGTCGAGAAGATGAAAAATCGTCAGAACGTCGCGTCGAAAGACATTCCCAGGATCAAGAAGGAAGGCGGGGACGCGGCGGAACTGCTGGCGGAAATGAAGAAATTATCGGAGTCCATCAAGGAGATGGACTCCAGATTGCTGGAGATGGACGAAGAGCTTAAGACGGCTATTATGTCGGTTCCCAATACGCCTGCTGAGTCGTGCCCTGTGGGCGCGGACGACAGCTTCAATGTAGAGGTCAGCAAGTGGGGCAATCTGCGGGATTTCGATTTCGACCCGCTGCCGCACTGGGAAATCGGCGTGGATCTTGACATACTGGACTTCGAAAGGGCGGCCAAGATCGCCGGTTCGAGGTTTACCGTCTACAAGGGCGCAGGCGCCAGACTTGAGCGCGCGGTGATAAATTTCATGCTGGATCTGCATACAGGAGAGCACGGGTTCACTGAGATCTTACCGACCTTCATGGTGAACCGTGATTCTATGACAGGAACGGGGCAGCTCCCTAAATTCGAGGATGATATGTTCCAGATCCCGTCTCGTGATTTTTTCCTCGTGCCTACGGCCGAGGTTCCCGTGACGAATCTGCATAGGGACGAGATACTTGATGAAGCCGAGCTGCCGATATGCTACACCGCTTATACGCCGTGCTTCCGAAAGGAAGCGGGTTCCGCGGGAAGGGACACGCGGGGACTCATCAGGCAGCATCAGTTCAACAAGGTGGAACTAGTTAAATTCACAAGACCGGAGACCTCGTACAAGGAGCTTGAATCATTGCTCGCGGCGGCTGAAGAGGTGCTCAGAAGGCTGAAAATACCATACAGGGTAGTGCAGCTTTCGACAGGCGACATCGGGTTTTCAGCGGCGACGACATTCGACATAGAGGTATGGCTGCCCAGTTATGATAGATATGTCGAGATATCATCATGCAGCAATTTCGAGAGTTTTCAAGCGAGAAGGGCGGGCATCAGGTATAGGAATTCCCAAACCGGGAAGCTTGAATTTGTGCATACGCTGAACGGTTCCGGGCTTGCGGTGGGAAGAACAGTAGCCGCGATACTTGAGAATTATCAGCAGGCAGACGGCTCTGTACTGATACCGGAGGTTCTCCGGGGATTTATGGGAACGGATACGATTATAAACACGAACACAAACCGGGGTATAAGGGCGTAGGCGCCTTTGCCCCGGTTTTTTATTGCTTGTTTCGCCCGATTGCCGCGCTAATTTTTGTATGATGAACTATTTGACATCTACTTCAAACTGTTCTATAATTTGTATACAAGAGGAAACATCTACAGGGTTTTTGAAGACCATTATACCGAATTCAGTATTATAGATCGAAATTACCGGATTCAGTATAAATTCGAATTGCACTTGCTTGCTTGAGACTTGCTCCTGTGCAGAAAAGGTGGAGTAATATGAATGCTTACAGAAAGGCTGCGGCTTTTGTTCTTACACTTGCAATGAGCACTACAGTGTTTTCGCCTGTCGTCTATGCCGACGACGCGGATTATATGGATCGGGATACGTCAATATCCCGGCAAACGGCGCTGTCATACAGCGCGCATAGTGGAAGAGCAGGTAAAATCAAACATTTCATGATGGGCGGCATACCGGTAAGTGAGGAGCAGAGAGAGCTTTTCACCGGTGATTTGGAAGCGCCGCATGACGGATTTATAGTTCAGATAAAGGCGCCGCGCCGTGGGCGTGCGGCTTTACTGCGCGAAAACACGGACAACATTCCTTTAGAAAAGGTCGTGGATGAGATCTATAAGGCGGACGACCTTGCCGAGGCCATCGCGTTTGCGGATGAAGAGAATATAGAGCAGATAGAATTCATTCAACCGAATTATTATTATAATTTACTTGAAGATGAGATCACGGAGATCAATGATCCGGACTATGCGAAGCAATGGGCGCTCCGGCCTTATCCTGGGATCAACGCTCCTGCGGCGTGGTCAAAGGGGCTTCGTGGACGGGGAGCGAAGGTCGCTGTGCTGGATACGGGGATTACAGCGGATCATCCCGATCTGGCGGGATTGGATCTTGAGACCTACAGTGTGTTCGGGGCGGATGATCCGACCAGCGACGACAGCAATAAAGCTGATGATGGGCACGGCACTATGGTAAGCGGCGTGATTTCGGCTCAGACAGGGAACAATATAGGGATCGCCGGCATTGCCGATAAGGCGTCCTTGCTGTTCATTAAGGTAATGAACAATGGTAATTGTAGTTCAGCGGATCTGATAAATGGGGTTAAATACGCCATGAGCGAGGGCGCTGATGTTATCAATATCAGTTTCGGAATATCCACGGCGATAGATACAGCGCTTAAAAAGCAGATGGATGAGGCGGCAAATGAGGGACTCATTTGTGTTTCGGCGACCGGAAACAGTAATGCCGGGAGCGAAGCGGATAAACGATTGATCTTTCAGCCCGCCAGATATGACAGCGTTGTAGGCGTGGGAGCAACTTACTACTCAGGGACAAGCCCCGTCATGGCGGCTTTCTCACAGCGCACTGCAGTGACGGTGGTTGCGCCGGGTCAGGCTATGCAAGGTCTCTCACATATAGGGGGGGATTATGTGAGCAAGAGCGGTACATCTTTTGCGTCGCCCGTAGTCGCGGCTATGGCAGGGATTGCTAAAGGGGTGAGCAGGAGTATCACAAAGGCGGGCTTTGAAGCCCTGCTTGTTGCTACGTCGTATAATTTTCTCGCGCCGGGAGAGTACGAGAATAATGCGGGATACGGGCTTGTGGATTTAGGCAAGTTAGCGGAATATCTGACCACGCGCTATGCGATAAACTATGTGACCGACGGGGGCTCGGCGCCGGAACCCGCGTATTATTATTTGACAAGTGAGGGCGTGACCCTGGCGCCCGCGGAGCGTCCGGGATATGCTTTTATGGGCTGGTACGACAATCCTGAGCTGCAGGGGCAGGCGGTGAGCCGGATTCCGGAGGGTTCTGTCCTTGAAAAGACATTTTACGCGAAATGGAACAGAACGCCGATGCCTATTGACGAAATAAGCGAGAGGACAGGCGGGGCTACAGCGCCTGTGTCCGGCGATCCTGATTCAGGAGGAATATTCGAAGCATATATAGACGAGTGGTTCTATGATGAGGACGGGGATAATGTAGTTTATGAGATTGTAAGCGCCGACGGCACGGGACAGGTGCAGATAGTAGAGAACAAACTCATATATTCGCCTGTGACGGCTGACGCAGGCAGCGATATTGTTCTGAAGCTGAGAGCGAAAGACGGTGTGAGCGACGGCGTGGATTTTGAGGGCAGATATGTAAGCGTTATTATCAGTGTGACGTATAACCCGGCCAGCGTGCCGAACGCTGCAGGAACCGGAATATATACAGGGACGGCGGCTCCCGCGTCGGTATCCGGCGGCATAGAGGCGGTTGCGTACCGCAGCTCCATGGAAGGGTGGTTTATCGACGCGCCGCCTGCGGAGTTGGTATATTCGTTGGTGAGCGGCAGTGGGATCGGCGCTGTGGAGATGAACGGCGGCGAGCTTATATACACACCGGCGGGTATTGACGGCGGCAGGGTGATAAGCCTGGTGATCGGCGCTAAGTACGGTAATAACAGCAGTAGAAATAATGTTCGTGTTGAGATCGCGGTAAGCGAGGTTTATGATGATACGCCTGGCGTGACTACCGGCGGGGGAGTGACAACCGGCGGAGGTGTCAGCACAGGCGGCGGCGTGACTACAGGGTCTGGGGTGACAACCGATTCAGGGATAACGACGGGAGGCGGGACGACAACTGATCCTGGGGTGACGACGGGAGGCGGGACGACAACCGATCCGGGAGCGACTACGGGAGGCGGGACGACAACCGATCCGGGAGCGACGACAGGAGGCGGGACGGCAACGACACCCGGGGCGACGACGGGCGGCGGAGCGGCAACAGATCCCGGAGGCGGGACGACTGACGGCGGCACAACCGGCGACGGCGTGACTGGCGGCGGAGAGACAACAAAGCCGGAAGAGACAACAAGGCCGGAAGAGACAACAAGGCCGGAAGAGACAACAAAGCCGGAAGAGACAACAAAGCCGGGAGAGACAACAAAGCCGGAAGAGACAACAAAGCCGGGTGTGACGACAAAACCGGGGACGACGACAGATTCAAGTACGACGGCGGCTCCGAGCAGAACCGGTTCGGGGGGCGGCGGCGGAGGCGGATCGCCGAAAATCGCAAAAACTGATGCGACGGCTGCGGCAATTGACGCCGGGGTGATAGCGGATGAGTTAGAGCCTCTGGCGGTTGAAGGCGCTGCAAATGTGATTTTTACCGATGTGCCTGCGGACGAATGGTTTGCCGAGGCAGTTCGGTTTGTATATGAAAGAGCTTATTTTAAGGGAACCGGTGGCGGTTACTTTTCACCGAACGCATTTACAACGCGCGTTATGTTTGTTACTGTGCTTGGCCGCTTGGCGAAGGTAGAAGAGGCTGCGTATTCAACATACAGTTTTGCCGATGTTGTTCAAGGAGAATGGTACGCTCCATATACAGAATGGGCGTATCAGACGGGAGTATCCAGAGGCATAGGCGGCAGTTTCTTTGGTCTTCATACCTCAATAACGCGGGAAGAGATGGCAGTGATGTTCTACAACTATGCTAAGGCGTCAGGGTATGATGTCAGCGCTGTTGCGGAAATGGATTATATAGACAAGGACAATATTTCAGACTGGGCTGTAGAAGCGATGGCGTGGTTGACAGCTGCAGAAATAATCAAAGGCAAGCCGGGTAGTTTCCTCGATCCCGGCGGCTCCGCGACCAGAGCCGAAGCGGCGGTGATGGTGATGCGTTTTGAAAGTCTGTAACGGAGGCGGCAATGGAAGATAAGCTTATTGAAGTTGAAGTCGAAAATGGGAACGGAAGCGAGAACAGGAACGAAAACGGGGACGAGAACAGGAACGAAAACGGAAGCGAGAACAGGAACGAAAACAGGAACGAAAATGAGGGCGGGAACGTAAGTGAGATAACTGCGTCTGAAACGGTTTTGGCGGAGTACGGAGGCAGTAAGAACACGGGCGTGAGAATAGGCGTCGCGGCGGCGCTTGTGATCGTCGTTGCGCTTGCGCTGTTCGGCGGATTGCAGTATAACGAAAAAGTCCGCTTTGAAAAAGAATTGGCAAGCTTGAATAATACCTATACAGAAATTTATAGGTATGTAAATTCCCTAACCGTGCCGCGTTTTGAGAGTATGGTGGCGGAGGGAGAGGATTTTCTGATATCTATAGGCAGACCTAATTGCCCCTATTGCGATAAGATGGATCCGTCATTTATCAAGCTCGTACAGGAGCTGGATATGACGGAGGACATATATTATCTAAATGTGGCGAGCATACACGGAATCGAAGGTGTATGGCCGCCATTCAAAGAGAAGTACGGATTTTTTTACACGCCGGCCTATATGCATTATGCGGACGGTGAGATCGTTTCGGCTATGGACGGAGATTTTACAGAGGACGATCTCAGGGCGTGGCTGCTTGATAACGGCGCTAAATAGTGCGGAAAGCGCCGGATACTAACTTGACCATAAGCGCGGAATGTTTCGACGCGCTAAGGGAGATATAAACTTTCAATGTTAATAAGATCAGAGGAGTGGATCCTGGATTGACGGGGCGGCGGCGTGCGGCTGAACGCCTTCTGTCATAGGGTCGTTGTGCTCGCGCCCGGTCGCTGGACGCGCGATTATCCGGAGGAGGAATGCCTATGATAATGTTCAGGTATTGAGGTTTTCAGCAAGAGATGGTATAGCAATCAGTGCACTATGAGGAAACCCGCCGCCCATTTCGGCGGGAAGTTTGACCGATGTTTTGACTATAAAAATTTGTAAGCATAGAGAACTTTAGAACAGGAGGTTGTTTAGGATGCGAAAAATTAATTTAAAGCGTGTACTGGCAATATTTACTTCTATAGCGCTTGTCATCACTTATATCCCGCTTACACCGGCGTCACAGCTAATACCGGCGGCTGAGCCTGATACGGCTTTTGCCGGAGCGGCGGTACCTGTCGCGACCGAGATATACAAAGATTCATCTTACTCATTTGAAGAACGCGCGGCTGATCTGGTTTCGCGCATGACGGCTATGGAAAAGGCTTCACAGGTAATAGGCTCCATGTCGTCCGCTATTCCGAGGCTTGGCGTAGCTCAGTATCAATGGTGGAATGAGGCATTGCACGGATTTGCTGTGACAGGCGGTTCAGGCGGTGTTAATGTGACTCCCTATCCTGCTATGAGCGATGGCACGTCATATCCACTGAGCAACGCATTGGCGTCCACATGGGATCCGGAGCTGTACTATGAGGAAGTGTCGCAGATATCAGATGAGATCCGCGAACGCGCTTTGGATCACAAATATAACCTCACCATGTATTCGCCCACGGTCAACCTGCAGAGGGATCCGCGCTGGGGACGTAACGAAGAGGGTTACAGCGAGGACCCGTATCTGACAGGCGTCATGGGCGACGCTTTCGTCAAAGGTCTTGAGGGTAAGAATTTTAAAACTGGCGAGTTACTTGAGGGTTATAAGAAGGCCGTGAGCACCATAAAGCACTATACGGCGAATAACAGCGAGAATAACCGAACCGGTCCCCTGAATGGGGGAACTATAGAGGGCGGGGCGTATAATGTAGATATGCGCGCGCTGCGCGAGTATTATACGGCGCCCTACCGCAATATCATTCAGTCGGCTGATGTGACTTCAGTTATGACGGCCTACAGTACCGTGAACGCGGTTCCGGTTTCGCTCAGCAGCTATCTTATGGATACCCTGTTGCGTCAGACATTCGGGTTCACCGGATATATCACCTCTGACTGCGATTCCGTAGGCGCCATAATGAATCACAATTATATCAACCCGTACACCGGGGATAAGGCTACTGTAGCCCAGGCTTTCGCTCAGGCTCTCGCCCACGGCGAGGATCTGGAGTGCAGCGCCGCTATAGCGGTCGCAAACGGCAGCTATTGGACGAATATGGACGATATGCTGAGTGAGGCGCCCCAAACAGATAAAGGTAATTTCACAGAGAATCAGCTGGACGTTTCCGTATGGCGCCTTATGAAGACGCGTATGGAATTGGGCGAGTTCGATCCGGGGAATATTTATGAGACGGATGGCGCGGCTCGTTTTGAGGCCGGCAATACGATCGGTAACGAAGAAGCCTATGTCAATGAAAAGGCCGGGCAGACCCAGGCTCGTCTGGATCTGGCGGACGAGATTGCGGGGAAGGCTGTCGTCCTTTTAAAGAACGACAAAGTGTCCGCCGCCGCAGCGCAGAACATTCTGCCGATAAGCGCTATACCTTCGGCCTATACAGAAGCGGCGCCGTATAAGGTAGCTATAATAGGGCAGATGGCTCAGAATACCTGGTTCGGCCAGTACTCATCGACTGCGACACCCCCGATGACAAACTTCGTAAGTATAGAAAACGGCATCAAGGACGCTTTCGCCGTGAAATATGGCAAGAATGTTGAGGTTACATATTACAGGGGCTTTACGGATTCCTTAACAGCGCTTGATAACCTGGTTACATTCAGCGAAGCGGATATGGCGGCGGCAAAGGCCGCAGATCTGGCTATAGTCGTGGTAGGCACGAACAATGGCACTAATGCTGAGGGACGCGATCGCACAACCATAAATCTGCCGGGACGTCAGGCTCAGCTTGCTGCCGAAGTAGGTAAGAACAATCCCAATACGGTAGTGGTCATAGAGAGCTGCGGGCCTGTACAGGTGAGCAGTTTCGACAAAGACGTCAAGGCCATACTCTGGTCGTCTTTCGGCGGACTCAGACAGGGCGTGGGCTTCGGCAAGGTTATCACCGGCGCCGTCAACCCATCCGCTAAGACCCAGCAGACATGGTATATGAATGTCAGCAATGACGGCGTGTCCGACATCCCGAGCATATATGACTACAATCTTTATGCGACAGCGGGCAGCAAAGGACGCACATACATGTATCACACTGGCGATGTATCCTACCCATTCGGATACGGACTCAGTTATACCAACTTCACCTATGGAGACGTCACGCTTGATGAGTCGACATATGACGCCAGTAGAAACGGCTCGTTTACCGCCACATTCACTGTTACAAACAGCGGCACAGTGGAGGGTGAAGAGATCGTGCAGCTTTACGTTACTCAGCCGGGCAGGAATAACCCCGCTAACAAGCAGCCCATAAAGAGGTTGTTGGGCTTCGATAAGGTGAATCTGAAGCCGGGAGCTTCCGAGACAGTCAGCATCGAGGTGAAGATTGAGGATCTCGCATTCTATAATGCCGCTCAGGATAAGTACATCGTTGACAACGGCCAGTATCTTGTTCAGGTGGGCGCGTCCAGCGCGGATATAAGGAAAACCGCAGCATTTACAGTGACGGGCGCTATCACACCGGTTCCGGAGACTGTTACATTCTATCCGAATCAGACACTTGGCGGCGTGGACGATGCGGATTTAGGCATAGGTGAGAGGATCGTATTCAGCGCGGGAGCTACAATAAATCCGCGTCTCGCCGTAGCCATGAACGATGAAAGCATATATGGATGGGTGATCAAGAATAATATCCCGACTATGGGTGCGGATCCACTGGTGGCTTCTATAGTCAATACGCCTCTGCCGGATGGCGCTACAGTGACTTGGGATTCGAACAATACCGCGGTAGTGACAGTAGCGATTCCTGGAACCGGCGCCGAAAGTATTGATGCCACCGCCGCGCCGAATGATGGCAATTACGGATTACAGACCGTAAAGCCGGGTGTTGCGACGATCACAGCTACGGTAACGTATAATGGCAAAACAGCTACAGGCAGCTTTGTGGTAGCCGTAGTGTCCGATGTGGCGCCGAAGGATATAACGTTAGATGGCGGCGTTGATGGTACGGATGATGATATCTCCATCGGTTATAGCAAAGACATTAAAAGATACTCTGTAGTCGTGCCGGACGATGACAGCTCTGCTGCAGGCATAGTTAATGTTACTGCTGTTAGTGATACAACAGCTACCGTGACACAAGCGACAGGAGACTTGCCCAACAAAGCAACAGTCGAGGTTAAACATGATGACACAAAAGCTGTTGCCGAGTACCAGGTGGGCTTTGTGAGACCGCCCAGAGAAACCTTGTTTACTGAGGATGGTATCCTGACAGCGATAGACGGAGAATATCCCGAGGAAGCAGACACGGGTACATGGACGACAGTGAATGAATCTACAGCCAATCTAAAATACACAGCAGACGGTGTAGTGATAAGCACCGAGAAAGGTTCATTCGCTGAAGGGAACGTATTGCCGCAGAACCTGCTCATGCAGGAAGCCGGCGGAGACTGGCTGGCAAAGACCCATATTACACTTTCAGAAGCATTAAGTGAATTAGGTCAGCAGGCGGGAATCATCGTGTACGATGATGAGGATAACTATGTCAGATTCGTATGCGAGGAGATATTTGTACCAACAACCAACTCTCTGGCACCGGCGATGCGGGTATATCAGGCGATAAACGGTGATGAAAACCGTATTTACACTGCTAACATTCCAAGCGGTGAGCTTGATCTGTATCTGCAGGCTCAGAAGGAGGGCCGCACATACAGGTTTGCTTACTCATTTGACGACGAGACATGGACTAGGGCAAGTACGCAGATTCCTGTTTACGCGGATTTGGCCATACCCATGCTTGGACTGTGGGCGAATAACGGCGGCGGCACAGAGGTGAAGTCGATAAACGCTACTTACGAGTATATAAGTCTGCATGACCCTGTGCTTGTGAATCCAAGGCTGGATGGGATAACTGTGAGCGATGATATTTCTATCAGCTTCAATCCGGAGAGATTTGATTACAGCACTCCGATAAAGACTGAGGGCGGCGCTCCATTGATAACTAAGGTTCCGACAGTGGGCGCGAGTTTCGACGATGCTTTTAAGGATTTGTATGATATAGAGATTACGCAGGCAGAATCGCTGCCGGGCAAGGCGACCATAAAGCTTAAAAGCGCAATCGCCACAGTCTATTACTATGTGGTTTTCGATGATGAACCTTCTGCCACGACATTTGTGGGCGGGGAGATAGACGAGGATTGGAAGATATTAAATCCCAGTGCGACTCCAACCTACAGAGTCGAACCGGGACTCGGGCTGAGATTGACCACTGCCGGCGTTTATATGCAAGGCGCGGGGTATAATGATCTCTTCTTCCGCCCCGGCGGCGGAACCGGATGGGATGTGATCGCGAAGGTCTATTATCCGGTGGCGCCTAAGGTCAGCTATCAGCTTATCGGTCTCTATGCATTCCAGGACGACGCCAACTACTTCGGCGTAGATGTGAGAGGCTATAACAACTTTCAGAGAGCTTATGCTACTACGGAGAGAAACGGCGCGGCTACAACCCCCTACGTTCAAGTTCCCGACGACGCGACGGCAGCCGACGGATCGATGACTCTGTACTACAAGATCACGCGCAGGGGCGACTTATACACTGCTGCGTACAGCTACAAGGATCCCAGCAACGAGGCGAATTTCATCACCGTCGGTTCAGGGGAGATTCATCTTGTAGATCCGCAGATCGCTTTGTTGGCGGCGAAGAACGCGACAGTAGAGCCGATTGCGGTGTACTGCGAATATATCGGCTACACCTATAATGGGAACTTCTCTGTAGGTGACGGTACAGGAGGGATGCTCAGCTGGGCATTTGGAAACGCAGTATCGACTTTGAGAGATTCAATCCCGGCGTCAACGTCGACTGATTTGACGCTTACGGTTCCAAGCGGATACACTGTAAACATTTCAGGCGGCGGATCGGCTGTGGCAGCGGATGGTAGGGTCACACAGGGCGACTTTGATATAGACGCAGAGCTTACCTTCAATGTTACAGGTGAATTCGATAGAACCTCAAGCTTTACTAAGACTGTCAAAGTGCTTGGCTCTTCAGCGCCCGGCACAAGATACACAGTGACATTCAACAGCAACGGCGGTTCGGATGTAGCGGCGCAGCAGATTACAGCAGGCGAAACGGCAACAGTACCGACAGCGCCGACGAAAGCGGACTTCACATTCGGCGGTTGGTACTCCGATGAGGCGTTGACACTGGCATATGTGTTTAGCACACCGGTCACCGCGGATATAAGCCTCTACGCGAAGTGGAACGCAATAACGCCTGGGGAAGCCTATACGGTGACGTTTAACAGCAATGGCGGTTCGACTGTAGCGGCGCAGCAGGTTACGGCGGGAGAAAAGGCTGTACGGCCTGCGAATCCCACAAGGAACGGGTACTCATTCAGCGGATGGTATACGAGCGCGGCGCTTAGCACATTGTATAATTTCGATTCGGCAGTGACAGGCGATATAAGCCTATATGCCGGATGGAGCGTAGTAGAGCCAAGCGGTTCGGCGCCAGGCACAGGAACTATACCGGGAGGCGGTTCTTCAAGTTCACAGCCGTCCTCAACGCAGCCGCCTGCAACGACACAACCGCCTGCAGGTACAGTGACGCCCGCAGGGCCATTTGCAGCTTACTCTGACGGCGCGGCGGTCGCGGACTGGGCGCAGGAGTATTTCGCCAGACTTATAAGCACGGGGGTCATATCCGGACGTACGGACGGCAGCCTCGATCCCAAGGGCGATGTAACCAGAGCGGAATTTACAAAGATGGTGGTTTCAGCCCTTCATATCACATTGGCGGGAACGCCCAAGGTGTTCAGCGGCGATGTGAATGCGGGAGACTGGTACAAAGAGTTTGTAGACATAGCTTCATCAAGAGGTCTTGTACAAGGCATTTCAGACGCTTATTTCGGCGCCAACAGTAAGATTTCACGTCAGGATCTTTGCGTGATACTGTTCCGCGCAGCTGAAGCGATGGGAACGCCATTGCCGGCAGGAAGCGGCGCCGCATTCCCGGACGACGCGCTGATCGCCGATTATGCCAAGGCTGCGGTTAATGCGCTTAAACAGACCGGTATTATAAGCGGACGTACGGACGGCTCCTTCGATCCGGCGGCTTACGCCTCGCGTGAAGAGACGGCAAAGATAATCTGCGGAATTCAGGACTATATCCTGGCCGCAAGTGCCGCCGCGGCGCCGGCTGCCGACGCTGATGCGAGCGCGGCTGCTGACGCTGACGCGACTGCCGCAGAAGACGGCGAGCCAACGGACGTCGAGGGAACGACAGGCGCGTAGGACGAATTCAGATGATTTCCTAAGGCCTGAGATTTAAACTGATACCGGATTCGGTACCGGCGACTCAAGGGGATTTCTGAAAACCCCGAAAGATAACTAAAGAGACCCGTCCGCTTATGCCTTTATCGGCGAAGCGGGCGGGTTTTTTCATGCCGTTTGCATAAAAGCTTAAGCATCTTCGTTTCGGCGTTTTTCCCAGGCGTCGGCATCCAGAACCAGCGATTCAGCGCGTATGATTCCCTTAGGCGCGTCTGCGACCGCCAGATCGAGCACATGAAAAAGCTCGCTGATATTGCCCGGCCAGTCGTAATCGTGAAGGCGTTTTAATACGTCGGCGCGTAGGGGTAAGTATGGCCTGCCGCGCCGCATGGCGATTTTCTCTAAAAATGAAAGAGCTAATTCGCCGATATCTTCACGGCGCTGGCGCAGAGGTACAGTGGAAATGGTAATCACACTCAGGCGATGCAGTAGTTCGCGATGAAACCGCTCGTCATCAGCCATCGTATTGACGTCATTTTCAGTAGCTGAAATTATGCGGGTGTCAAAGGCGATGCTGCGCGGCGAATCCATGCTTGTATAAGCGACCTTAACCAGAATGCGCAGAAGCGCCAGCTGATTTTCATCAGAAAGATTGCCGATTTCATCCAGATATACGCTGCCATGATTTACGATTTCGAAACCGCCGTCCGCAGGTGAGGGTTCCCCCCAGGTAGCTTCAGTATTGAATCCGAAGATTTCATTGTTGAAAAAGTCGGCGGCCGCAGTCTTACATTCTATAGAGCGAAATGAGCCAAACCCGCGTGAACTTTCATAGTGTATTGTCTGAGCGAGAATGCGCTTTCCTGTTCCGTATTCGCCGGTAATGAGAACGCTGCTGTCGGATTTGGCGGCGGCGCGCGCGTCATCTAACATTCGTAGAAAGCCGGGCGCCCGACCGATAAGGTTGTAAAACAGGCGGTCGTGAGGCTTGTTTTTTCCCCTTCCGTCAATATAAGTTTTAAGGGGTTGTGAATTGTTTTCTGCTTGCACTTTTCAGATCTCCTTAACTGATATCTGATTGAGCGATCGGTGCACTTTCCCGCCGGGGTTTCGGGAGTATGGCGCGGCTGATGATGCTTGTCTGAACGAAAACCCACCGCCTGCGGAGGCGTGGACTGACGCCGTCGTTCGAATCGGAAATCAATACTGGTGTTTATTGATACCGCAATAGAGGGGGTAGAAGAGCACCTCCGTTACGGGAACCCCAATTAGTTCGTAATATGAATATACACGATAAACCGACAATTGTAAAGCGATTTACCAATAAAAACGGTATTTTGATCGAGAAAAATTACTAAAATGGCAACCTGATAATGCAAAATGGTAATAAATTTCTTTGTGATTGAGTGTATGCGCCGAGAGAAGATGTATTCGTTTGTAAAGCGGATATCTAAACTGAAGACGGATCCACACTGAGTGGATCCGTCGTTGAAAGATATGTAATTTGTGCTTTAGGCGAATCCGCTGTCTTGGGGTTAAGCGGCAACGGCGCTGTTTGCGGCTTAAGCCGGCCTATAAGCGATTACCTCTATTTCCACCAGAGCGCCCTTGGGCAGCGCCGCCACCTGCACGGCTGAACGGGCGGGGAGACAAATGCCGTCAAAGCAGCGGGCGTATACGGCGTTCATCGAAGCGAAATTATTGATGTCACTCAGAAAGACAGTGGTTTTAAGCACATTTCCGAGTCCGCTGTCTGCGGCTTTTAGTATAGCGGCTACGTTTTTCAGACATTGTTCCGTCTGTTCTTCAATGCCGCCGCTGACAAATTCACCCGTTGCGGGGTCGATGGGTATCTGACCGGATGTAAAAATAAGTTTGTCCAGAACATTTGCCTGGACATAAGGTCCGATGGCTTCGGGCGCTCCAAGAGTTTTGATTGTTTCTCTCATTTCTTTAGTTCTCCTTGTATAAATGTATTTAAGTTTTGAAGAGTTTCGATTATGGATCACAGTATATCACGCGGGTATAAAAAAATCAAAAATACCTATCTTTTTTAAATACTGACTCCACAGGAATTATATTGCGTTTTTGAATGTTTTGATATATACTCATAGACGGAAGTAATTAATTGTTCGGCTGTGTAAATCAACTAGGAACTGTCTGTTTGTTCATAGGACGGATTCCCGTGCCGAAGTCGTCTCTAAGGAGTTTTCGCTTCGCTTGCGGGTAATCCGAAGCTGTTCAAACATACAGGCAAAAAACGGAGGATTGAAATCAATGCTGAAAAAACGAATTCTTGCTGTCGTCACTGCTCTGGCCGTGACGTGTACGCCGGTTTTGCCGATTTCGCAGGCAGTGTATGTGTCTGCGGCGGACGATGTATTCTTGAATGAATACACCGGGACATTTAATGCAAAGCCCGCACACCTTTATCAGGATTATCAGGTTGATGCCGGAGCACGTGTAGACGACATCATCTCGAAACTCACCCTTGAAGAAAAGGTTTCGCTTGCCGCAGGCAGCGGCACGATCAGCCGCCTCGGAATGAACGGCGGCAGAGGCGGAGGCGGTGAAGGACTTCACGGCGTCGCCTGGGACGCTCAAGCCACAGTGTTCCCGAATTCTCTGGGACTTTCCCAGAGCTGGGACACGGATCTGTTTACAAAAATAGGAGAGGCGATCGCAAAGGAGTCACTCGCGGCTAGCATAACTGCCGCAGGGAGATTGGCGCCTGTCGTCGATCTCCTGAGGGATCCGCGTTATGGCCGCGCCTACGAGACCCTGGGCGAGGACGCTTATCTGACCGGCAGCCTGGCGACGGCTATGGCCTCCGGCATGAATGCGAGAACACAGGAAGGGTATCAGCAGTTCATGCCCATTCTGAAGCATTTTCTTGCCTATAACGCAGAGATCAATCGGCTCTGGGTTGCGAGTTCGCTGACGCCCAGAACCACGAACGAATACTATATCAAGGCTTTTAAATACCCTGTAGAGGCGGGAGCGTCCAAGTCACTGATGAACTCTTATCCGGTGGTGAGCGGCAAACCCGTCTCTGTGCATCCGCTGCAGCACGACCTGCTTTACGACTGGACGCCGGACTACAAGAGCAAGGCTGACGGCGGCGACGGCGCTACCGGGCACTATGAGTATACTACCACAAATGACTACGGCAGCGGTTCGAGCTTATTCGTCCACAGCCAACGCTATTTCGCGGACGACGCTAATGGACGCGCGCTAGGCATAGCTGAAGGCACGAAAAACGGGCAGATGGGCTGGAGCTTTAGGGAGTACGGCTCACAGACCGGTCTGCAGTACGAAGCGCTTGCGCGCGGCATGGCCACCGAGAAGGACTTCGAAGAGAACGCGCGCCGCGGACTGACCATGGCTCTGCGTCTTGGAGATCTGGATCACCTCGGTATTCAGAGTCCATATCTGAAGGATCCTGTAGGAACATATGGTCCCAACAGGGCTTACCAGATGGAGATCAACAAGCCGCTTGCACTACGGGCTTCGCAGGAGCAGATCGTTCTTCTGAAGAACGACGACAATATACTTCCACTGGATGGAGATGCGGTGGACGAGGCGGTACTGCTCGGTCCTCTTGCCGATCAGATACTCAAGGACTTCTATTCCGGAAGCTATAAATACAGAATAACCATAAAGGACGCGCTGATCAACAAACTGGGCGCCGCCAACGTCGCATTTAACCGTGCCATCGACACGGTTGCGATAAAATCCGTAGCCACAGATAAATACCTCGTGAATTCCGACAACGAGTACATGGCTACAGGCAGTTCCGGCGGTGAACCCACATTCTTTGGGCCGCCTACAACGGTGGCGGGAACTCCTGTCGCCGTGAACGGCGATCATCCCGCGGCGTTCGATATCAACAGCGAGGATGATGTCAAATATCTGTACGAGATATATGATTACGGTTCGGAGAACAAGCTGCTGCGCACGCCGATCAACGGCAGGTACGTCCAAGTGACGAATACAACCGCAGCCATAAAGCATACCCTTATAAATAACACATCCGCTCCAGGCGAGGGCAACCTCAACGAAGAGGCCAGCGGGCAGAACCTGAACTTTTCCACCTTCCAGAAGTTCAGACTTGTTCCTACTGCGGACGGACATACCGCCATATACCACATGCTGTCGGGCGACGGCATAAATGACGGCATAGGCATGGCCTATGACGTAGATGATGAGGACATTAACAGGGGCAGTTATCTGAAGGTCAGCGGTACGACCGTTGTTCCCGACATAGCAGCGACAAACGGCCCTTATCTTAGCGAGTACAACGTAGTTTCGCCGGTTGACTCAGATTCGACGAACAGAACGGTCGACAGTCTGCCCAGCGACGCTTTCGAATTCGACTTTGAAAGCGTTCAGTCAGCCGCTGAGGCTGCGGATGCAGCAATAGCCGAAGCCGGCGCCGACGCGCCCATCATACTCGTGCTGGGTTACGAGCCTCACTTGAACGCCAGAGAGGCGGTAGACCTCTACAAGACAGGCTTGAGCGAGCAGCAGATGAGGCTTATCAACTACATTACGGATGATCTGGACAGAGAAGTTATACTCATCGTCAAGACGGGCAATCCTATGGTTATAGACAGAACCGTATATGAAAACGATAATGTCAAGGCCATTCTCGAAATCGGCGATACCGGTCAGGAAGAAGGCGCGGCCATAGTCAGCGCGCTCTTTGACGACGGATATTCCATACCGGATACCGACTGGGAACCCAAGGGCGAGTATCACAATGTAGGAACAGAGTGGCATCACGATTATACTGCGTATCCGGGCTACAAACCGGAAAGCGGTGTGATTCCGGCGTACTCGCCGGCCGGACGTCTTTCCGCCACATGGTACGATGGGGTGGATCAGATGATAGGCGCGAGCGAAGAGCACCCGCCGGCATCCTATGTATATCCGGATTACAGTGAAGCCACCAACGACAACATGAGCAATATGAACGGAACGATCAACACGGGACTGCTCACCTATGACATCATCAAGGGCGAGAGAACCTATCAATATCTCAACGATACACCGCTGTTCGCCTTCGGGTATGGACTGAGCTATACACAGTTCGAGTACTCAGACGTACAAGTGGGCGCGATTTCAAACAACAGCTTCACGGTCAGCGGCAAGGTGAAAAATATCGGCGACGTAAAGAGTGACGAGGTTGTTGAAATCTACAGCAGTTTCGACGGGACACCTTCGCGCGTTGTGCAGCCCAAGAACAAACTCATCGCATATGATCGTTTGAGGAATATAGAGCCGGGCGCTGAGAGGGCGTTCAGTTTTACTGTGGATCTCAAGGATAAACTCGGCGTTTGGGACGTGGAAACGGGGCAGCTGATAGTTGAACCGGGAACGTATACGATCAAGGCGGTTCCGTCTTCAGATACCGCCGCAGTAACAGACAACAGCGCGTCATTAAGCGTCACGACCGGAAACGGCGGGACTGCGGCGGCTGTTCGCAACTTGAACAAACTGACGCTCGCAGAGAATTTTGACGACTACAGCAATGTGGGCGGCAGGGTGGACGATGTTGAGATGGTTGCGTCGTCCGTAGCCTATGATTCGAATACCGCAGTACAGTTCAGAAAGGACGGCGCGTGGATAAGCTTTAAGGATGTGAACTTCGCGGCGGCGCCCGCTCAGATCACCGTACGTCTCGGATCCGACAGGGCGGGAAGCCTGAAGATCTACGCGGCGGCGCCGGGCGCTGACTATACGAGCGGCACGCAGATAGCATCCATTAATCTCACAGACAGCCGACCCGGAAATCCGGGCGCTGCGGGACAGGGGATAGGCCCCAAGGGGGTTTATCCGGGCAGTGCGGCAGGTCAAGCCCTTGCCGGCGCTTATGTTAAGCCTGACTGGAAGAATATTTCGGCCAGTGTCACGCTTGCTGCAGGAACCTATGACATCTATGTTGTGACTGAAAACAGAGGTTCTGTTGTAGAATGGCTTAAATTCGGCGCTGCGGCTGATACCGCTTCGGGAATCGGAATTTCCCAGATATATTCGCAGGATTCCATAAGAGAACCGCAGGGGAAACTCACATTTACAGCGGATCTCACACCTGTGACGGCAGTGGATACAGTGACATGGTCGGTCGCTAATGTTGAGACGGGCGGCACGGCGCTCGCGGCTATCGATCAAAGAGGTGAGCTGACAGCTGCAGGCAGCGGCAACGGTGTGGTGCGTGTAACGGCTACGGCGGGAACGCAAACCGCGACCAAGGACATTCTCATCACGAATCAGCTCGCGTCGAATAAGATCAGTTTCACAGGCTATCTGTACGGACAGCCGGTAGATTATAACAGGACAGTGGATTTTCTGCTGATAAGAACCAATAATGCTTTCGGCGGAGACACGATAACGAGATACGGAGCTTCGAATCAGCAGACTCTGGCGTTCAAAGAACTCTACAGCGAGAATCCGGCGGGCTATGTGATGACGGACACCTATCTGACGCCGCCGAATGATGTGGTTACATGGACGGTCACGGCTCCCGACGGGAGCGCCACCAACCTGGCAACTATAGATGCCACAGGATTGTTGACGGCGACAGGAACGGCCGACGGCAAGGTCAAGGTCAAGGCCGTTTTGAAGAATAATCCGGACATCTTTGCCGAACGCGTGATCACCCTTCAGAACCAGGGAACCAAGGACACGTCCAAGTGGATAGAGGCGGAGAACTTCGACCAGGGCGACGGCGTAGTTGTACCCCAAGCGTATTGGGATTTTAGCACATGGACATATTACCCCGGTTCGGAAATATATCAGGCGGGCGGCAATGAGCTTGGGCTTAACGCAAAAGCTGAGTTCACGGTTGCGACAAATTCAGCTATAGGGACAGTGGATACAGCATCAGTCATGTATAAAAAAGTAGATTTCGGCATAGGGAAGAACATCATTAACCTTAGGACAGCTTCAACGACGGACAGCGCTGTCGCGATCTGGGTGGACGGCAAGAGTGCGGCGGACGGAGGCAAGTACTTGGGTTCACTGCGTCTTGAGGCAACCGGAAATAACGCAATCTTCGAGACGACATCTGCCAAGATGCTGGATATCGTGAGCGGTGTACATGATCTGTATCTTGACTTTTCCACCGTGCCGCTTACAAGCGTGGCCGCAGGTATCATTGAGACGGATACGCGGTTTAACTGGATTCAGTTTGGAGAGGACTATAATATAGTGAAATTTGAGGTCGGCGACGGCTCTGTTGCGCCTGCCGATCAAGCGGTCGATGATGGCGCCAAGGTTACCAAGCCGAATAATCCTACTAAGGCGCGCTACATATTCAGAGGTTGGTACGCGAACAGCGATGCAAGCGGTGCACAGTGGGACTTCGAAAACAACACTATTAACGATGATCTTACACTCTATGCAAGGTGGGTGCGCACAGGGACTCTTACAGCGGATCCGGTGACAAGTACGACGATTACAAATACACAAACGCCGACAAGTACGAGCGGAGCGGTTACGACACCTCCCGCAACGACTACAGGCGGCGGAACTACGGTTGCTCCGGGCGCCCTCGCCGCTTTCAGCGACGCGTCAAAGGTGTCCGATTGGGCTAGACCATTCATAGAAAGACTTGTTGCGGCAGGGGTCATATCCGGGCGCACAGACGGCACCATAGATCCGCAAGGCTATGTGACAAGGGCGGAATTCACCAAGATGATAGTAAGCGCCCTGAATATTCAGGCGGGCGGAAGCGCTAAATCGTTCAGCGACGTGGGCGCGGCTGATTGGCATAAGCAGTTTGTCGATGTGGCGTCGTCAAGGAACCTGATCAACGGTATTGCGGATAACATCTTCGCTCCGGACAGTCAGATAACGCGTCAGGACATCGCTACGATCGCATATCGCGCTATTGTGGAGTCAGGGATAAGCCTACCGGCGTCAGATGGTTCTACATTCCCGGATAATGCGCTTGTCGGTGATTATGCTAAAGACGCTGTTGGCATTTTGAAACAGCTTGGCGTGATCGGCGGCCGTGCGGACGGAAGCTTTGATCCGCTTGCACTGGCTACGCGCGAAGAAACCGCAAAGATAATAAGCGGAATCATGGATATCGCGGCGGCTGCTCCGACAGCTCCGGCGGCGTCCACTGAACCTGCGGCAGACGCCGACGTTCCCGAAGTCGAGAGCAGCACTGCTCCCGACGGAACAGTGACCGAGAAAGTGGTTGAAGCGGATGGTACGATTATCGAATTTACCATCACTCCTGATGGCGCTGCAACCGAAAAGAGAACATCTCCCGACGGAACGATAGTCGAGGTGATCACTGCTACAAACGGAACGGTAACTGAAAAAACGACCGCGCCGAACGGAACTGTCACCGAGAAGGTAACGCAGCCGAGGCGATGATCGAATTGATTGACGCTGTGAACGGAACGGCGTTAGTCCGGTAAACTAAACAAAGGTAAAAATGAGCCGCAAGCGCCTTGGAATCAAGGAACTTGCGGCTCATCATATTTCATCGGATAATACCGAGTTCAGTATTAACAAAGCTCAAGGGGCATTGGCGATAGGCATTACCGCCCGGGGGACTTATAGCTTCAGCAGCTATCGAACGCCGCGGGGGGAGCTTATCCGCTTTAGCCGGTATTTACTGCCCTACGGCGGCGGTGACGAGTTCGCCGAGTTCGGAGGTGCTGACGATCTTGACCGATTCGTTACCCGCCATGTCCGGCGTTCTGAAGCCCTGCCCGATCACGTGTTTAACGGCTCTTTCAACGGCGTCAGCTTCTTTCGCGAGACCGAATGTGTATCTGAACATCATGGCGGCCGAGAGGATCGAGGCTATAGGATTAGCCAGGCCTTTGCCCGCTATGTCCGGAGCGGAACCGTGGATAGGCTCATACATACCGAAATTGCCGCCTGTGAGGCTTGCCGAGGGCAGCATGCCTATGGAACCTGTGATCATACTCGCTTCATCGGAGAGTATGTCGCCGAAGATGTTATTTGTGACTATGACGTCGAATTGTCCGGGGTTACGAACCAGCTGCATGGCTGCGTTATCTACGTACATGTGGTTGAGCGCGACGTCGGGATAGTTCGCCGCCAGTTCCGTGACGACACGGCGCCAGAGTCTTGAGCTCTCAAGGACGTTTGCCTTGTCTACACTGGTGAGCCTGCCGCGGCGCTTGCGCGCCATATCGAAAGCGATTATACCTATGCGGCGTACCTCGGCTTCGGAGTAGCGTTCGACGTCGTAAGCTGAAACGCCTGCATCGTCGTCGGTGACAGTGCCTTTATCTCCGAAATAGATGCCGCCGGTGAGTTCGCGTACAATCACAAGGTCAAGTCCGCCGCCTACCAGTTCCGGGCGGAGAGGGCAGGCCGCGAGCAATTCGCTCATGAGGATCGCGGGGCGGATATTCGCGTAAAGCGCGAGTTCCTTTCTGAGACCGAGCAACGCTGTTTCAGGCCGCTGATCGCCGGGCAGTGTATCCCATTTCAAACCGCCTACAGCGCCCAGCAGTACAGCGTCCGAAGCCTTGCACGCGGCAAGTGTTTCAGCGGGTAAGGCGACACCGAAAGCGTCTATGGCGGCGCCGCCTGCAAGCTTCTCGTTGAAAGTGAAGCTATGACCGAATGTCTCGCCTACCTTATGGATTAGCTTTACAGATTCATTCGTGACTTCGGGACCTATGCCGTCCCCGCGGATAAGGGCTATGTTAAAATTCATTTGCCACCTCCGTTCTGCGCCTTGACTCCGGAACCGACGCCGTCCCCGCGCATGAGTGCTATGTTTGAGTTCATTGGCCGCCTCCGTTCTGCGCTTTGACATATTCGGCCAAGCCGCCGCTCTCTATCAGCTTGGATATAAAGGGCGGGAATGGCTCCGCCTGGTAAACCTCGCTTTTGGTAATATTGCGGATGAGTCCTGTGGCAAAATCCACCTCTACCTCATCACCGGCGTCGATCTTCGCGGCGGCCTCTTCGGATTCTAAAATAGGCATACCGGTATTGAACGAGTTGCGGTAAAATATCCTGGCGAATGTAGGTGCAATGACGCAGGCGACCTTGGCGCCCTTGATGGCGAGGGGCGCGTGTTCGCGCGAAGACCCGCAGCCGAAATTCTTACCGGCCACGATGATGTCGCCGGGGCGTACATCGCCGGCAAAGTTCTTATCTATATCTTCCATGCAATGAACGGCAAGTTCCTCGGGATCAGACGTCACCAGATATCGCGCCGGGATGATGACGTCCGTATCGACATTGTCGCCGTATTTAAAAGCTTTTCCCATAATATATTTCCTTTCCTGATTTAGAAGTCGTCTTTGAAGGTTCTAAGGGCGCGGCCGCCTAAAACTCTTCCGGATTTGCTATATAACCCCTCACTGCGGACGCCGCCGCGACGGCGGGACTTGCCAAGTAGACTTCGGAGTCCACGTGTCCCATACGCCCAACGAAGTTCCGGTTTGTCGTCGATACGGCTCGCTCGCCCGCCGCGAGTATGCCCATATGTCCGCCGAGGCAAGGACCGCATGTAGGCGTCGAAAGCACTGCGCCGGCCTTGATGAATATCTCGGCGTAGCCCTGCTTGATACATTCGAGAAGAATCGCCTGGGTTCCGGGGAAGATTATGCAGCGCACGCCGCCGGCGACCTTACGACCCTTGAGGATTTTCGCCGCAATCTCCATGTCGCTGATCCTTCCGTTGGTGCAGGAACCGATCACAACCTGGTCGATGCGCACATCCCCCACATTATCGATGACCCGCGTATTGTCGGGGAGATGGGGGAATGAAACTGTCGGGCGGATCTTCGACAGGTCGATTTCAAAGCTTTGATCGTAGTGGGCGTCCTTATCGGGTGTGAATACCCTCATGCGTTTCGAAAACGCTTTATTCTTGTTTTTGTGCGCGCGCATATATTCCCTGGTTTTATCGTCCACGATGAAGATGCCGTTCTTCGCGCCGGCCTCGATCGCCATGTTGGCCATTGTGAAACGGTCGTCCATAGACAGCCATTCAAGGCCGGAACCCATGAATTCCATAGATTTATAGAGAGCGCCGTCCACACCTATCATCCCGATAATGTGAAGAATCACGTCCTTGCCGCTTACCCACTTGCGGGGCTTGCCCGTGAGGTTGAATTTTATGGCGGAGGGCGTCTTAAACCAGGCCTTGCCCGTCGCCATGCCTGCGGCCATGTCCGTAGAGCCTATGCCTGTGGCGAATGCGCCAAGAGCGCCGTAGGTGCATGTGTGCGAGTCGGCGCCTATGACGACGTCTCCGGCTGTTACGAGTCCCTTTTCGGGCAGCAAAGCGTGTTCTATGCCCATTTCGCCTACCTCAAAATAGTTTTCTATGGATTGGCGGGAGGCAAACTCACGGAGCATTTTGCATTGCTCGGCGGATTTCACATCCTTGTTGGGTGTGAAATGATCCGGAACGAGAACAACCTTGTTTATGTCGAAAACGTTTTCCACGCCCATGCGCGCGAATTCCCTGACAGCAGGCGGCCCGGTGATGTCATTGGCCAACACGATGTCGAGGTCTGTTTCTATGAACTGCCCGGCTTTTACGTTCTTCAAACCGGCGTGGGCAGCCAATATTTTTTGGGTCATAGTCATGCTCATAGATATCGTTCTCCTCTCTTCAAATAGACTCAATTCGCACGGTGGTGAAACCTTCTTTTTCGGTGTATATCATTTTATTGACAGCGTTCACGTAGGCGTGTATGCTGGCCTCGATCACGTCGGTGGAGAGTCCGCGGCCGGAGAAGACTGTACCTCCTGCGGTTTTTATCTTCACGAGAGCATCGCCGAGAGCGTCTTCGCCCTCTGTGACGGAACCAATCTGATAGTCCTCTAAAGTGAGTTCGCAGCCGACGATCTTTTCAATCGCCTTAAACGCGGCGTCGATTGGCCCCTCTCCTCGAGACACCTTCTCTATGATCTTTTCGTCGCGGGTCATCTTGATCACCGCGGTTGAAGTGATCGTATTGCCGCTGTTTATAACAAAACTGTTCAGGCGGTAAGTCCTGGGAACCTGAACCGCTTCCTTGGCCACCAGAGCCTCAATATCTCTATCATATACGGTTTTTTTCTTATCTGCAAGGGATTTGAATTTTTCAAAAGCGATTTCCAGTTCGGTTTCGTCCAGATCGTATCCCAAGGAATTCACGCGATCCTTGAAGGCGTGTTTGCCCGAATGCTTGCCGAGCACCAGATTGTTCTTATTGAGACCGACGGACTCAGGCGTCATGATCTCATAAGTGGCGCGGTTCTGCAATACGCCATGCTGGTGAATGCCGGCTTCGTGTGCAAAGGCGTTCTCGCCGACGATCGCCTTGTTGGGCTGTACCTTGACTCCGGTTATCCGTGTCAGGAGGTTCGAAGAGTGGACTATTTCAGAGGTGACGATGTTTGACTCCGCCTGATAATAATCCCTGCGCGTGTAGAGCGCCATGACGATCTCCTCCATAGCGGCGTTGCCCGCCCGCTCGCCGATGCCGTTTACAGTACATTCGACCTGGGTCACGCCGGCTCTGACAGCGGCCAGACTGTTGGCTACCCCCAGCCCCAGATCATTATGGCAATGCGATGATATTGTCACTTTTTCAAGGGACGGCGCCATCTCGCGCATACGCATAAAGAAGGCGTAATGTTCATCCGGGGTAGTATAGCCGACGGTGTCGGGCAGGTTCACAGTGCTTGCACCTGCTGCTATTACACCCTCGATGACTTTTGCCAAGAATTTCCAGTTGCTGCGGGTGGCGTCCTCAGCGGAGAATTCTATATTACTGCAGTACTTTGCGGCGCGGGCGGTCATCGCGACAGCCATTTCATAAACGTCGTCAGGCTGCATGTGAAGCTTGTATTCCATATGCAGAGGGGACGTTGCCAGAAATAGGTGGATGCGAGGGTCTACGGCCTCCTTAACGGCCTCCCACGCCCTGTCAATGTCCTTCTCCGAGGCTCGCGCAAGACTGGCGACTGTACAATTCTTGACGGTTTCGGCGATGGTCTTGACGGAGATGAAATCCCCCTGGGACGATATAGCGAAACCGGCTTCGATCACATCCACGTGCATACGTTCAAGCTGCTTCGCCATCTCGATCTTTTCCTTTAGATTCATGCTGCAGCCCGGAGATTGCTCCCCATCACGTAAAGTGGTGTCGAAAATCTTGATCTTTTTTACTTCCATAATGAACTCCTTCCACATGGGATCGCGGCAGGTAAAAATAAAAATCCCTGAAGCATATAAAGCTTCAGGGACGATAATCATACCGCGGTACCACCCTGCTTACCGGCCTAGGCCGGTCACTCGTCGGATTCCAACAAACCCTTGGCCTTGGTAACGGAGCCTGCCGGGATCTCTTATTTAAACCGATGGATAAAGCGCAAGTAGACCGCGACCGAAATCCAAGCGGATTGTTAGGAAATCCTGCTCGGGAGCGAGAACCCTTACCCACAAACGTATCGGCTCGCAGCATACGCCGACTCTCTGGAAGGGACTTCTAAAAACCTGACGTGCGCCTTTATAGCGATGGGATTTAGAAGTTCCTAAAACGTTTTCACGGGGCGGGAAACTCCGTCATAGCATTTGTAGTGAGTTATGAGCGCTTCTGCGATCCGCCGGGGCAGTCCATATCAGAAACCGTCCATGCGAGTCAAGCATACGCGCTATTTATGAATAGTGTACAAAAATTAAAACCGCTTGTCAATAAAAATTTTCCATTTCGAAAAGATCTGTTTTTATTGAAAAATTTCTGAGCCGTAGTATAATAAGGGTGTGAGGAGATGATTGGTATGCCCATTATTTCAAACTTTTTTGGTATTCTTATATATATGTTTAAAGAGAAAAACAGTCCACATAACAACCCCATGTCCACGCTGTATTTGCGGGGGATAAAATGTCTATCGCTGCCGATGGTGAAATACTCGCAGGGAATCTACCGCGTAAGCAGCAAAAATATGTGGAGGCCTGGGTAGCTCTGCGTGAAGATGAGATTAATGCCGCATGGATTGCGCTGAATGAGAACAGTGAAGTAATTAAGATTAAAGGATTGGAGGGATAGGAGTGAACAGTTACTATCCAATTGAAGTCACGCCGCTGCAGCAGTATCAGCTTCTTATCACCTTTGACAATAATGAACAGCGGGTATTTGACATGGCGCCTTATCTGGATGATGATTTTTTTACACCACTCCGCAATCCTTCGATCTTCAAAACCGCGAAAATAAACCCCATTACAGTCGAGTGGGCGGGAGGGATTGATATGTGCCCTGATGAGTTGTACTACAATAGCAAACCTATATGATTTCACGCGTGTAGACTTTCGTTAAAGTTCCATTTCGAAAACATCGGCATATTTACTTTCTATCGCCGACAGCCAATCAATTTCATTTTGCCGGGCTTTTGCTAAATCCTTTGTGGATTCCGTTGGGGCTGTTTCATCTAAAAGCGCGGCGATGACAGGTATATATTGTTCATCTCCTGTTCTCACCTCTTCGATCAAGAGTGGGATTACCATTACACCAAGTGTTTCGATCTTTATCAATTTTTCCTCTGATGTCAAATCGCTATTTTGGATTTCGGTTAATCTTGTCGGTAATTCACTTACAAAAACCGAGAATTCCTTCTCCCACTCCTTGGCAGTCGCCCATCCCCAAGTTTGGCCGCTGTCTTCAAAAGCAATTTGTTTTAAATATGTCTTAGAAATCTCTTCTGCGGCAGTTGCAAGGATGTACATTTCCAAGCCGCCGTTTGGACTATCTTGGATCATCGTCTTTATCACAGGCAAGGCATTTGGCCCCAATGATACCAATCTTTCATACTCGGGACTGATGCCTATGTAGTCATACGGATTTGAACTAAATCCGATATTCGAATCTGATTTTATCGCATTATCAATGTCGGCGGATACAGCATCCATGCTTTCTTCGATATCCGCTGCCGTTATTGAATCTGTTGGGCGCAGAAAAAGAAATAGAAAAAATAGTACCATTATCAAGGCTAAAGCCAAAATACTTACACGACTAATAATCATAATACTTGATTTATTCATTCCGTATTCCCCCGTTTTTGTTATGCAATTTGTTGAATTTGATTAGTGAGTGTTTAGTTCATATATTTAAGTATAGTATGAAGTTTGCGGAATGTAAATGCGTTTTTATATGGGTTTGTGCGATAATTTCAAGGGCTTTTAGAAGTCGTCTTAAATAAAAATATTAAGTAAATATAAAGTAAATATCAAGTAAATATCAAGCAAATTTGCGATTAAGATTATTCGTAGATGCTTTTCTGAGCAATATGTGCTATTATAAATAATTGAGTCTGTTATCGTTTGTGCAACATTTACATTTCAAGGAGAACACAATATGGCACTTGCAACAAAAAAAATCCTGCAAAACATTCTTGCGGCTTCACTCTGTTTGACGCTGCTGGGGAGCGCGACCGCTTGCGGTGGCGGTGGCGGCGGCGGGGAGAACGACGCGCTTGATGCGCTCGATGAGCCCGCCGCGCTTGATGCGCTTGATGAGTCCGCCGCTGCTGCGCCTCTCGGAGCGGAGCGTTGGAACAGCAGTTTGGACGCGACATACAGCGAGGAAGAACCTGAGGACGAGACTTCTATCGGACAGGAACCGGGGATCATGCGGGTGGGAAAAACCACCGACGGCAAAAACATCTTCGTACTCTCACGTTTTAGGATCGGCGCGTCATGGTTGGCCGACGAGCTTACGGAGGCCCGCTTGTTTCTAAAAATGGCCGGTGAAACGACGCCGGCGCGTTTGCGCCTCTGTTTGATCGGCGGCACATGGAACGGCTTTTTCTCATCGTTGGCTGAAATTAAAGCACTTTTGGATGAAGAAAGCGTTATGACTGTTGACGTAACAAACGAACCGGGTGGCTGGATCAGCGTGCCGGTTACAGAATATGTAAGGACATGGTTGGGGGGCGGACTATATAATAACGGCCTCGCCATTTTCGGCGAAACAGAGGGCGAGACATATACATTCGCGGCAGTCGCCGGCGGAGACGATGAGACCATACAGCCCTACATCGCGGCGCGGGGCGAAGTCGGTGACAGGACGCTTACCTATGGCAAATACGGGTACACGGGAATGCCGGCGCCGGGAGAATCGGATATAGGCGGAAACTGTATGTCTTATGCCCTGCGGGATATCAATATGATACTCGCCGACGATCTTGGCATTGATGAAGCGGAAATGGTGCGGATATATACAGCGGCCGCGGATGGGAAGGGCGTCGACGCGCTGGCGGAATATGCGGCGGAACGCGTACTGCGATATGTGGACGCGCACAAAGACGGACTTGTCGTTTCGCAGTTTCGGCGGATCGACGGTTTTGATTCGGAGATAGACGCGGCGGCGGAGTATCGCATCGCGTTGCGCGTAGGCGTGAGCCTCATCGACGACAAGGCGGACTTCAGCGACGACGATGCCTATGACTACCATTTTTGGATGCAGCTGAACGACGGACGCTGGGCGCAGAAGTTTCCGGCGGGTCCTTCCGAGATTGTGCCCTGCACAGCCCCCGGCATCCCGCCCGACAAATATTTATGGGACTCAACATACGAACGCACACCCAAGAGCGCGGATTACTATACAAGCAAGGTGATTTATTTCGCGGTGACAAAGGACACAGATGAATTTACCCGTCATCG
The DNA here is from genome assembly GCA_031264295.1 of Eubacteriales Family XIII. Incertae Sedis bacterium. Classification (GTDB taxonomy): domain Bacteria; phylum Bacillota; class Clostridia; order Peptostreptococcales; family Anaerovoracaceae; genus JAISED01. The sequence goes on from JAISED010000086.1 coordinate 69,101, forward strand.
CGGGGAAATGAAAGACAGATTCTGAGACAGATTCTGAGAAAGTCAAATCAAAGTCAAATCTTGAAAAATACGTTGACAGTTTGGAGAGGCTGTGACATAATGTACTTGTCTTATCACGTTTTAATGTTTTGATATCTCGGGCAGTGTGTGAAAATAAAATCTACTGTTTTTACACACTGCCTTACCCATAGAATTCGTTTGAATACCGCGCTCTATCTTCATCTTTATTTACGCGGCAAGCGGTAGCTGCGAAATGACGTTATTTGCGGTTTGCGCGTGCTTCTGCTGGCTCACGGACACGCCTTGTGCTATCAGGAAGGAGGGATGAAGGGGATCTTTTGTCGTCCGCTTCAGGCTTTGCCGCGCAGTCTTTTACATTGTACTGCTCTCAGTATTGATCCCGGCAGCGTCTGGGCAATGTTCAAAACGTTTACACATAAGGAAAGAGAGGACAGCATGAAGAGAAAAATTTTAGTCATGGTTGCCGCCGTGCTTATATTGGCGCCGGCGATCTTTGTTGCCGTTTCCGCCGCCGATACGGGTGAAGATTTCAGCATTACCTTGGATAGGGCGGGAAAAAATGTCACTGTGACAGCTACAGGCTACGCGCCCAATGAATCGGTTTCGTTGTTGGCGGCGTATGATGCGGTTCCGGAATTTAGCAATCTGGATTATATCGACCAGCTGAAGGCCGATGAAGACGGCAACCTGTCGATCACATACCCGTCCAGATATGAGGATGAGTGGTTGGGCGGACAGTCCTATTATGTGGCGCTCAACGGCAAGGTCAAATCCGAAGCGCTTTACGCCACCGCCGTCAAGGCGAATCCAAGTGTCCGCATCAGCGTGAAGCTCAGAACGACCTATCAGCTGGATTTTGACATTGACGGCATAGCCTATGAATTCACGACTAGCAACGCAAGTATAGCGAAGGTGAGCGAGAGCGGCCTGATCACGCCGGTGCGGGCAGGCAGCGCGGTCATAACGCTTCGAGCGACTGATGGGAGCGATTTGGCTTCATCCATTGTCGTATCCGTAACGCCATGAGGACTCATCAAATAATAAAAACCTCACATTTTGATTTTGCTGAGAAAGGATAATGGAAATGACGAAAAAACGTATCTTGTCGGTATTTGCTTCGTTGCTTATTTGCACGAGCCTGATACCGATCGCTCCCTCGGCGGCAGCGGACGCGGCGGGAGACGATTCCATCGAATTGCTCGCCGCGGCTCAACCCAAGAACCCGATCATCAAAGCCATATTCACAGCCGATCCTGAGGCTCATGTATGGCCTACCAACCCGAACAAACTTTATATTTATCCGTCACATGACCCGTACCCCTATGCCGGTTGCAACAATATGGATATGTACCATGTGTATTCAACCGAAAACATGGAAGATTTTGTGGATGAGGGCGAGATTTTACGGCGTTCCGATCTCAACGACCTTTCGTGGATAACCCCGTCGACGGGCGCTTCGAGCTTCATGTGGGCGCCTGATGCGGCGTATAAAGACGGATGGTATTATTTCTACAACCCGGTTTCCCGCAATGTCAACAACTGGGGCGCTACATGGGAGACCAGCGTAACCAGAAGCAGATACCCCGACAGGGGCTTCGAGCAGATCCCGGCGGACGCGGTGGATGCGAACGAGGGCAAGCCGTGGCTGGGCTATATCAGGGATTCCGGATCTACGGACGGCTACAACAACATGTATGACGTCTGCGTCCGCGTATACGACGGAGAAGCTTACATATATAACGGCGCTGCTCAAACCCTGTGGCAGGGCAAGCTTAAAGACGACATGGTTACACTTGACGGCAAGCTGGAGCTTGTATCAACGGACAGCCTTTCCGTAGCGAACGCTAACGGCGACCCCGCCGCTTACAACAGACTGAGAAGCTATCACGAGGGACCGTCCGCCTTTAGAAGAGACGGTAAATACTATCTCATCTATCCGGGCGGCGCGGGCAGTGTAAACGGGCTTTCCGGCGACAGCTTCTTCTACTGCATGGCCGATACCCCCTTGGGTCCTTGGGGCGATGCGCAGATATTCTTTAACCCGACAGGCTGCGGCACATCCCACGGCTCGATCTTTGAATTCAAAGGCAAGTGGTATTGGGCATACCACACTCAGGATCTGTCGAATATCGGAGAACAAAGATCTGTCAGCATTGACGAGGTAGTGTTCAACGAGGACGGCACGATCCAGCGGTTCAGCAAAACCTCGAACGGCGTTCCGCAAGACGGCCCTGATTATGTAAGGCCGACCGGCTTCAACCTGGGCGCCGCTCAGGCGGTTCTTGACGGTACAGGCACGCTTCCGGTTTTGACCAACGATGAGGCTGCCGGTAACGGCGGCGCTGTTCTTACAGGCAGCGGCGCGAATAACACAACTATTACATTTAATGATGTGGACGGCGGAAGCGGCGGCCGCTCAAGGCTCGTCTTCCATTATTCAACGACGGACGCCGTACCTAAGCTGAATTTGTTCATAAACGGCGTTGATTACAAGGCGGTCAACTTCCCGAATACCGGCGGGGTTTCGGAATATGCGGAAATCGAATTCACCCCCAAAGCGTTTAACCCCGGTCAGACCAACACCATTCAGCTGCGCGGTTACGATCAAAACACCAGGCTGAATCTGAATTATATCGAGGTCATCCCGCTCGACGATTCCGCACCCGCTCCGGGATACTTTGATCTGACGGTTTCTCAGATGGCGGGCGGCACTGCTGAAGCCAAATGGAACTTGCAGGACGCCGGCGCCAACCTGAGCGTAGCAGCCGGATCAAAGGTTACATTGTCGTATGAAGAAGGGACAGGCGAGTTCGACGGATGGGAGATCATAAAACCGGCGGACTTGGTCGTCACCGACAATAGCTTCGACATGCCGTACGGCGAAGTGGAGATCAAGCCGATTTTCAACAATGAGGGCAACGCGCGCAGACCGATTATCTCAAGTCAGCCCGGCGACGTAATAGTCGTACAGGATCTAGACGCTGAGCTTTCGGTAACGGCAAGCGTAAAAGATGCGGGAACGATAAGCTATCAGTGGTACAGAAACACAGCCGACTCGAATGTCGGCGGCGCGTTGATCCCGGGCGCCGACAGCGCGGTATACGTCCCGTCCACGGCGACCATAGGACAAAGCTACTACTATGCTGTCGTTACGAACACGAATCCGGCTGCGGTCGGCTCCGTCAAGACGGCGGCGGTAACAAGCAGAGCCGCATCCGTGAGGGTTGACAGACCCCCAAGCAAAGCCTGCGACATAGTCGGCGTGGGTGATCAATTCAGCATCGACGGCGCGAACATCACAGGCATTGTGTCGAACCATGTGACCGGCATAAATCTGACCGAAATAATCGACATAAGCGACGATGCAACTTGGGCGCTTTACAGCGATCCCGGATATGCGGCGGAAGCCAATAAGGTAGTAAGCCCGCTACTATCGGGCGACAATGTCCGATACATCCGGGTCACAGCGGAGGATGGAATAACGATAAAGGACTATACAATAACGATCACTCGCAGAACCAGCGCTATAGGCAGGCTTCAGAGCGCTCCCCCGCTTGACGGTACATTAAACCCCGCCGATTGGGGCGAAAAGGTCTTTACCATTGCCGCGGACGAAGAGGGTACAAGCGTGATGCAGATAAATCCAGTTGACGGATATCCCCCTGCGGGATTCTCTGCCGACGTCTATCTGGCCTATGACGCGAGCAACATCTATCTGGGCATGGTCGCCAAAGACCCGCTTTGGACGGCTGCCAGACCCGGATCGGGCACACTATGGCAGGGCTGCGGCATTCAGCTCAATCTCTGGAGCGGCAGAACGGGCGCCAGATCCGAATACGGCTTTGGTCTGACCGCGTCGGGATCCGATCACGTGCAATGGGCTAACGGTTCCGGAACCACCAGTCTACCGGCAGGCTACGACAATTATGACGTCAAGAGGGTAGGCGAGACCGATACGTTTATCTACACCATCGCCATCCCGCTCAACTCATTCAGGCAAAACGCCGCGTCTAACCCGCTGACTGAGGGCGAGGAACTGTGGTTCTCAATAGCCTACAATTATCCGAACATAGGCGCTAACAACATGACCTGCGCCCTTGATATGGGCTTCCACAGCAAGAACCTGAACGACGCGCGTTCACTCACCTTGGGTTCTGAGATCACTACAGGACCTGTGGAGGGTGAGCCGGAGATTATCAACAGCGCCATCGTTGGCGATGTGATATCAACCGTTACAGTACGTGTGACATCGCCGGCGGACACGATCCTGTTGATCGCCGCCTATACCGAGTCGGGCGCGCTGAAAAGCATGCAGACATTTGAACCGACGCGGGCGGGCGAGCAGGATATAGCTGTTAATGTTTCTTGCAGCGACGCCGCTCTGGTCAAGGCTTTCCTATGGAACAAGAACACGTTTACACCGTTGGCGGATTTGAAAGTTCTATACGATTAGCGATGTAATGTGCACTTTTGAAGGGCGAAGCCGCATAGGTTTCGCCCTTCTCTCGATCTTAGCGCAATCCCCGCAATAAAATTTTCAAATAGTCCAAACTGTTTACTTATAAGCCTGCTTGTGATATACTTTTTTCCGTGATATTGTTATATGCCGGTGTTTTCGTTGTCTGCAAAAGCGGGGGGGACGAATGAACAAAGAAAGATTGAAGGGGATATTTATCGGCTTGATAGCAGCGGGATTGATATCCGGAGCGATCGCCACTGTGCACGCTTCTATGGGGACGTATCAGGTGAACGCCTCTTATTCCAATATAAAGATATATGTAGAGGGGCGGCTGGTCGATCCGCGGGATGCGAACGGCGTATATGTAGAGCCGTTCATAATAAACGGGACGACATATCTACCCGTACGCGCCGTTTCTGAAGCCCTCGGCTATGATGTGGAGTGGGACGGGGAATCGCGCTCGGTGTATGTGGGGAAACCCCCAGAATATGTGAAAAACACGCAAGGAACGGATATCACTGAAGACGCCCTAAAGGAATGGCTTAACGAGAAGGGCGGCGGCTTGGCTGAGGTGTTCAAGGAATTCTTCGGCGAGGATGTTAAAGTACAGATGAGGGCGGAAGGCAGTAAGCTGGTGCTGGAGATATCCAAAACGCCGGATTCGACGCTTTCATTCGATGAACGATCAAGACGCGAGAATGAATTCGTGCAGAGCATGTTGGGGATGGAAGGCGATTACCAGCAGATGCTTGAACTCATAAGGACGGATATCGGCCGCAAGAGCGTTACGATGACCGTGAGACATTATTTTAATGAGACATTGGTATATATGCAGGAGTTAAGCTAGTTTTCAGCCGTAGGCTCTAAGAGCAAGCCTAGCATAAAGCGTGTGGGGCTCAAATAGCGGCATTCAGATGGTAGAACATAGTAAATGGGAGAAATCATGATCAATTATATCAGTACCAGGGGGAAAAGCGAGAGCAAAAGGAGCGCCGAGGCTATAATACAAGGCATAGCGAATGACAAGGGGCTGTTCGTTCCGGACAGGATTCCGCTGCTTTCATTCAAGCCGGAACAAAAGATAGGTTCGACGTATAAATATGTCGCATTTCATGTGATGCAGAGCTTCCTCCAGGATTTTACTGAAGAAGAATTGAAAAAATGCATAGACGGCGCATATGAGGGCACATTTGAATCGGTCGATGTGGCGCCGCTGGTGAAGACGAAGAAATCGTATTTTCTTGAGCTTTTCCATGGGCGAACCGCCGCTTTCAAGGATCTTGCGCTTTCGATAATGCCTTATCTGATGCTGACGTCGATGATGAAAGAGAACGAGGATAAGCGTGTTGCGATCCTGACGGCGACGTCCGGCGATACAGGCAAGGCGGCCTTGGAGGGCTTTTCGGATGTGCCGGGAACGGAGATCATCGTTTTTTATCCCAAGGACGGGGTAAGTCAGGTTCAGGAGCGGCAGATGATCACGCAAATGGGCAAAAACACCCATGTATTCGCGATTTACGGCAATTTTGACGACGCGCAGACAGGCGTTAAAAGATTATTCGACGATGAGGGCTTCGCGGCGTCGGCTGCCGCAAAGGGATACAGGCTTTCCTCCGCGAACTCAATAAATATAGGCAGATTGATACCGCAGGTGGTTTACTATGTCTACGCATATATCAAAATGATTGAGAACGGAGCGGTGCAGGCGGGCGCCCCGATCAATATAGTGGTTCCGACAGGGAATTTCGGCAATATACTCGCAGCCTACTACGCGCGTGAAATGGGGATCCCTGTGAATAGGTTCATATGCGCGTCCAATAGAAACAAGGTGCTGACGGAATTCATCAATACGGGCGTGTACGACGCGAACAGGGAATTCTATATGACCAACTCGCCGTCGATGGATATACTCATATCAAGCAATCTGGAGAGGCTGCTTTACCATCTTTCCGGAGGGGATTCCGCAGCGGTGCTGAGGATGATGGAGTCCCTCGGAGCCTGCGGCCGCTATGAGATAGACGGAACTATAAGGGACGGCTTAAAAAGCTTCTACGGTGGCTGCGCTGACGTCGAAGAGACCAACGCCGCTATCGGCAGATTGTATGAAGAGGAAAAATACCTCATTGACACGCACACGGCGGTGGCGTATAAGGTGTACGAGGACTACAGGAAGGAATCGGGGGATGAAACGCCGACAGTCATTGCGGCTACAGCGAATCCGTACAAGTTCGCTGACAGTGTGGCGGCGTCAATCGGCCTCGCGGTCGACGCGGACGGTTTTGCGAATATCAGAGCCGTAAACGCATCGACGGGGGTGCGCGTTCCGGATTCCCTACGAAATCTTGAAGGCAAAGAGGTGAGGCACAGAGGAACGATAAGCATCGACAGTATGGCGGAGGCTGTGTTGAATTCGCTTGCGTAATGCCGCGCTGTAGGCGCCGAAACGAAATTCGGCGCTTTTTTGTTTGCCTTAAAAAATCAGGGGAATATAGTATTATAAACATACAGGGCGGGAGGTTGTACGATGAATCCACTTATTAAGGCTGATGGGTTAGCTAAGGATTACCGGATGGGCGAGGTCACAGTTCACGCGCTAGTTGACGCGAGTTTCGAGATCAACGAGGGCGAGTTTGTCGTCATACTAGGTCCCAGCGGCAGTGGGAAGAGCACCCTGCTCAACATTCTGGGGGGCATGGATACGCCGTCCGCCGGCAAATGCTATATGGAGGGAACGGAGATCACGGGATTTGACGATAGACGCGCGACTTTATACAGACGCTACAGTGTGGGTTTTGTATTTCAATTTTACAATCTGATGGCGAATCTCACCGCCAAGGAAAATGTTGAGTTGGCGACGGAAATATCAGAAGACCCCTTGGATATAGGGATGATAATGGACAGCGTGGGACTTGGTGAGCGTGAAGACCATTTCCCGTCACAGCTTTCCGGCGGTGAGCAGCAGCGCGTGTCCATAGCCAGGGCTATAGCTAAAAACCCGAAGGTGCTGCTGTGTGACGAACCGACAGGCGCCTTGGACTTTAAAACGGGAATAACTATATTGGAATTGTTGAAAAAAGTGAACAAAGAGTTGAATATGACGGTTATAGTCATAACGCATAATTCAGACATCGCATCTATGGGAGACAGGATCATTCGTATGAGAAGCGGCGAGGTTATCGAAAATAGACTAAATGATAATCCAATAGATCCGCAGGAGATCCGTTGGTAGACAGGGAGAACGAATAGGATGAGGTCATGAAGACAATAGATAAGCGGCTTTTCAGAATGATATCGGATACAAAGGGGCAGTTCATCGCGGTGTCTGTAGTGCTTGCGGTGGGACTCATCTTCTTCATGTCTATGAGGGTGTCGGCTGTAAATATGACGCAGGGGATGAACGCGTTCTACGATGAATTCAGCTTTGCCGATCTCACATGCGAGCTTGAACAGGTGAGCAGCAGGCAGATTCGTGAAATCGAGGGCATAAGCGGGATCGCGGCGGCGGAAGGACGCGTTACGGGTACTGTTCCGCTCTTAAACGAGGATGGGGACGAGCGCGCCCGCGTTAAGATAATAACGTATAACCATAAGACTTCGTCGATCAACAGGCTGATGCTGGAGGACGGCGCCTGGCCTGTTGAGGGGCGCAGGGAGATATTGGCGATACGCCAGCTTGCGGAGGCGCGGGGGATAGAAACAGGCGATGATATAGAGCTCCAGCTGGGCGGACAGGGCATGGAGTTTTATGTATCCGGCATAGTATCAAGCCCCGAATTTGTATATCTCCTGGATCCGGATCAAGGGATATTGCCTGATAATAAGAATTATGGGATTGTCTATATGGATGAGTCGCTGGGGCAGTCGATTTTGGGTCTGCCGGGCGGCTACAATGAGATACTGATGTTGGAAGAAGCCGGATTGAGCGCGGAGAAGCGCGGCGAGATGGTGGATAAGCTTGAGAAAGAGCTTGACAGATACGGTTCCCGCGGCATCGTCAAGAAAGAAAACCAAGTAAGCAACCTCATGATGAAGGACGAGATAAATCAGCTGAACAGCATGGCGGCGGCGTTGCCTGCGATCTTCCTCTTGATCGCGGCGATGATACTGGCTATGATGCTGGGGCGTATGGTAAAGAAGGATAAACAGCCCATAGGAGTCATGAAGGGCTTAGGTTACTCGTCGGCGCAGGTGATCATGCACTATGTGAAATACACCCTCCTTGTCGCGGCGGCCGGCAGCGCGGTGGGTTCGCTGGTGGGGATGCGGCTTGCCGGGTTTATGACGGCGTATTATATGGAATTCTTCAACTTGCCGGATCTGGGGCGGGGGCTTGATTATCGGTATATATTCGCGGTTGTGCTCATCGCCTGCGGATTTTGCGTAGCGGCGGGTCTTGCGGGGACGCGGGGCGTCGTGCGCGTTTCGCCTGCGGAATCCATGACGGTGGATTCGCCGAAAGCGGGCAAAAAGATATTCCTTGAGCATGTAAAGATCATCTGGAACCATCTGTCATTCAGTGATAAGATGGCAGTGAAGAATGTGTTTAGAAATAAGAAGAGGACGCTTTTTATACTGATGGGCGTGACGGTGACCTTTGGCATGACGGCCTTCGTTGTTTGTATGCCGTCAATGATGTCGGACATGATGGGAGATGGCCTGCGGGAATTCCAACCGATGGATTATAACATATCGTTCAGGAATACAGTCTCTGAAAAGGCGCTGAATGAGATTTCCCACATTGTGGACGATGTACAGGAAATCGAAGGCAAGATAGAATACCCGTTCAAGCTTTCCAGCGGCAATCATGAGATAACGCTTACATTGATAGGGGTTGAAAAGGATACGGTATTTTACAATTTCAAGGATCAGGAAGGGATACGCCGCGATATCCCTGAAGACGGGCTGCTGGTGAGCGACTATGCCGCAAGGAAACTTAAGGTGGGCATCGGCGATAAGGTGCTCATGCATTCATACCTTTCGGACAATGAAGATAAATGGATGGAAGTGCAAGGTATTGTCTACCAGGCGATGGGCGTCAACGCCTATATGGATAAGGACGCCTTGGCGGCTGAATATCTCGCTCCCGGTATGATCAACGGGTTTTTTATGAATTGCGGCGACCCCGAGACTGTGTCGAAGCTCAAGGAATGGCCTGCAGTGACCGCCGTATCTTCCATTGTGTCTATTACGGATACATTTCAGGAATATACGCAGATGATGAATGTAATGATCTTTTTCATGCTGATACTGTCAGGCGTGTTGGGCTTTGCCATTGTCTATAATGCCACCATCATCAGTATAGGTGAGAGGGAGACGGAATTTTCGTCACTAAGGGTGCTGGGCTTCTCGCGCGGGGAGATTTTCAGACTGATATTACGTGAGAACAACATGATAACAATAGGCGGTTTGGCGGCGGGGATCCCTGTCGCAAACATTCTGTTGCGATACAGCTCTGAGGTGTTCAGCACTGAGCAATATACAATGCATTTGCGTGCGGGATTGTTGAATTACGCGGAAGGCTTCGCCGCGACCGTGCTTTTCATAATACTCGCGCAGATAGCCACATACAGGAAGATACAAAAATTGGATTTCATGGCTGCGCTTAAAAACAGAGCCTAACGGAGCTGCGATGGCGTCACCGCAAGAGGACGCCAGGACTGTCCGGGCGGATGTCAGGGCCGCCGCAGATGACCGCTCAAAATCAGAGCCGCCGCAGACGACCGCTCAAAAAAGGAGATGAAAGGGCATGAAGAAAAAGAAAAGCAAGATTAAAATCGTTATAATCTTAGGCTGTTTCATAATCGCCGCTTGTGCGGGCGCTTATTATTACAGCATTTCGGGCGCTATAAGTGTTGTGACTGAGGCTGCTGCTTATGGGCGGATCGAGGAGCTTATTGACGAGACGGGAACAGTCACGGCAAGGCAGGTGAGCGTGGTGGCCGCCAAGAATAACTATGATATTATGCAGGTGCTTTGCGCTGTCGGAGACGAGGTTAATGCGGGGGATCTGCTGATAATGACCGATACTAAGGGAGGCGACGCGGATGTGATGAGCCTTAGAGCGCAGACTGTAGGATTAGAAGCGCAGTTGGCTCAGGCGGAGCGCAATGCGGAGCAGTTGAAAGAGCTTTATGAAAGCGGCGCGGTGAGCAAGAACGATTATGATACTGCCGAGACCGCAGCGAAAGGGATAGCGTCGCAGCTTCAGTCACTGAGACATACGATCCAGAGCGCTCAAAGCAACATTCAGACAAATAGGGTGGAAGCGCCTGTCTCAGGAACGGTAACAGAGCTGTTGGTTTCTGTAGGGGATACAGTGATAATGGGAACCCCGCTTATAGAAATTTCGGATCTCAATGATATGTATATCAATGTAAGCCTGATAGCGGGAGACGCAGAGAAGGTGACAGTGGGTGATGAGGTTAGGATTGAAGACTCGGAAAGAGCGGCTAAGGTGGAGAAGATATCGCCGAAGGTCGCCGAAGTGATGTCGGAGTTAGGACTCAGCCAAAAACGCGTTGACGTGGAAGTATCCGTGGAGGATCAGACGGGATTGATTCTGGGTAGCGACAAGGAGCTGGAGATAATCATTGAAGAGAAGCCTTCTGTGTTGATCGTGCCGAGAAAGTCTGTATTCTCAACAAACGAAAAGGACTATGTGTATCTGGTTGAAGAGGAAAAAGCGGCGCTGCGTGAAGTGAGCGTCGGGATAAAGGGGGACGATGTGTATGAAATTCTGTCGGGGATCGAAGCGGGTGATTTGGTAATCGTTTCTCCTGATGATATGGTAGGCGACGGGACGCGGGTGAAAGCTCCCGGAGTTTGAGCGCGGGCGTGCAGCCGCTCCGCGCTGTGACTGTGGGCTTTTAGAAGGCTCCTATTGCATGTTCCAAAGAGGTCTTACGGGGAAGTCGTTTCTGCCCCTGCCGCGCCTTTTTTCGAGAAATTGCATAAGCTCATCATCGGGCATGTTTTCAAGCACCAAGTGTAGCCTTTCAAGATCAAATTTCTCGTCCTCAGAAACGCCCAAGGCTGTAAGCATGTGCCAATATGGGTATTTTAACGGATCGGGAGTTGATTTTATCAACTCCCGATTCTCTTTGTTCGGTCAATAATCGATCTGCTCGCGGGACTTGTAGTCCGCCCGGCGCTTTTGCGCCAGTGCGAAGAGGTTACGTTGTTCTTCGGTTTCGATCACAAGCGGCGCTACTTTCTTGGGTTTGCCATCGCCGCCTATGGAGACGTGCGTGCTGAAAGCGGAGGCGACCTTGCGCCATTCTTCACCGGTTTTCAGATTTTCGGCGTCCACGGTGATCAGAACGTCCATGGAGGTGCTTCCGACGCATATGATTCGCGCCGTGCATCTTACGTGATCTCCCACATAAACAGGATTTGTGAATCGCATATCATCTACGCGAGCCGTCACGATGGTTGTGTTAGCGTATTGTTGGCATACCGCGCCGGCGGTCATGTCCATAAGTTTGAATATCTCACCGCCGTGCACATTGCCGCCCAGGTTCGCTTGATGAGGCAGCATGATCTGTGCCAATGTCAACTGTGTTTTCTGGGTCATAGAGTTCACTCCTTTATCTGTGGGCGTATCGGCTCATGCTGGTAAGCGTGTCGTTGTTTCTGCCGCCAAGCCCTTTATCTGTGCGCGTATCGGCTCATGGCCGTGGGAGCTTGTTAGTTTCGCCGGTCTGCGGCTGTGCCGGTTTTGTCGGTTTTGTCGATCAGGGGGCGATTATTAGCAGCAGTGAGGATGTTAGATTGCTGCCGTCCGTGGTGCGGAGCGTGATGGTGACGCTGCCTGATCTGTGCAGTGTCACAAGGCCGCTGCCGTCAACGGTTGCGATTCCGGGGTTGGCGGAGATGAATTCATAGTCGGTTCCGTCTGTGCTAGGCGTTAGTTGGAATTCTCCGGCTTTCAGCTTTGCGCTAACCCTGGCGGAGTTGTGAACTTTGACGTAGCTGGCCGGAGCGCCGGGGCTTTCCAGCTTCACGAGGGAGACGTCGGCCAGATAGAAGTTGTCGTCGGTCGAGGTCGCGAACTGGATCTTCACGGTGTCGAAGTCCGCTGCGGGCGGCGTGTATGTGAATTCCGCGCCTACCTGCGCCCAGTCAAGGGTGCTGATCTTCTCTCTGGAGGCTATGAGCTGACTGCCCACCGAAGCGCCGTCTTTGTAGTAGAGCAGACTCACTTCGGCGTCTCCGCACTCGGCATAGGTGGAGGCGTGGGGATCGTTTGTGGTGATGTTGCCGGTGGGTACGGGGGGCAGGAAGAAGGCATTCAGCTTATATTTCTCTCCGCTTTCCAGTCCGTTCAGTGTCTGTGCCGCGCCTGAGCCGACAGTTCTGGCGGACACGAGCAATGAACCTGTGCCCGAGCGATAAGCAGGCGATGCAGCGCGGGCTATAGCGGCGCCGTTCCCTTCCCAGTTAGCGGCGTTCGCAAAGACGCCGTTGGTTATGAGGTTGCCTGTCAGAGGCGTGTATACCGAGTCGAAGGCTATGTTACTGAGTTTAAACAGACCGGAACGAGTGGTTTTGCCCTTGAAGACCAGATAAAGGTCGTGGAATCCGTAGGCGGCTGTGTCGCCGGTGTCGATCTGACCATAGTATTGAGGCGCGCCGCTGCCTGCCGGGATGTCCACGACGCCCACAAGCTTACCGTCAGGCGCGTCTATACGCAGTTCTATCTGACCCCCGTAGATCGGAGCTGCGGAGGCGGCCATGCGCATGGTGCGGTTGACGGTAGCGGGAGCGATCAGTGTGCCGTCCGCAAAATTGAAATTCGAGTATTTGATCCAGCTGCCGTCGTAAACGGTGATTTCGCCTTCGGTTGCAGTTCCTGCTCCGGCGACTGTTCCGGCGGAGGCTGTAATCCCCGCGGCGGATTGACCGTCATTATCGGCGGGTGAAAGCGGGAAGGAACCGTCGCGTATGTCCAGGCCGGGGAGATTGTCCGCACCCTTATCGTTGACGAGGGTGGTCATGGACAGCGGCGGCAATGTAACAGTGAAGCTGCCGTCGGTTTTCGCTATGACAGGGAGTTTTCGGACATTCTCACTGTCAGAGGTGCGGTAGGGCACGAGGCCGTTTGCGTCATTGCCGTTTAATGACAGCGTGATCGTATGGGCAGCCTCATCCTCGTTAAGAATCACGATGGAGAAATCCTCGCCGTTCTTGTAAGCGGTCACATTTGCGCCCTTAAAGGGTTTCCTTTCATCGACTCCCACACGATAATAGTTGGAATCCATGAATCTTGAATATTGAGCAAAGGTAAAAAAGCGTTTATAGATTCTTACCTGACCTGTAAACGAGTTTGTCCCCACGCTCTGGAATGCAAAGAAGCCGCCGTATGTGCCGAACCAGTATTGATATGAGCTGAAACCGGGTTCACTGGCGAAGAGGTTATTGATCAGCCGCGCCCAGTGCAGAGCGTTGCGCATGTTGATATCATTGACGCCGCCGCCGTAGGTAGCCCACTGCCTGCTGATCTCATTCATCCAGATGTCAGGGTAGTTGTACATGTAATCGGGGTAGAAATAACCGGCCTCCGCCACCTGCGGTTCATAGCGGAACTGGGTGTATTCGTATACGTGGGTGCCGAAGATGTCCACGAAGTCCTGGATTTCTTCCTTTGCCATCATCGCGCCCAATCCGGGTCTGTCGGGGGTTCCGAGATCGACAGGGCTGGTCGAGCGGTCTATACGTGTGCCTTCGGGGGCGGAAATAAGTGGCATAGGAGCGACAGCGTCATAGCCTGTTCCGCCGCCTGTCTCACTGCCTGCCGGAGCGAATCTGCCTTCCGATATGGCCTTTTCAAACTCGGGCTTGAGATACTTGAGCATGAAACGTTCGTAATCGTCGCCGTGTATGACCTGCGAGGAATAGGGATGGTCTATTTCCGGCTCATTGGTGGGACTCAGGGCGTATATCGGCAGATTCAGCCAGGCGTACATGCCCCAGGCGTATTCCACGAGATATTTGGCGTAATCGGGATAGAAAACGTCTTCCAATATCGTTTGTTGAACATCGTGAGTGCCTTTGTAACCGGAGGGATAAGGATTGTCGGGTACGTCATTTCTCACGCCCAGATTGGATTTCATCCAATACGGCGGTGTCCACGCGCAGGCGTTGATCTTCATGTCCGGATTGAATTTCAGAGCCTCACGTACATACCAGAGCTGATCCTCATCGAACTTGGCGGCCAGTTCCGGGTGGTTTTCCCAGTCTTCCTGAATCCATATGATGTTCTCTTCGCCGGGTTCAGGCCATATGGTGTCGCTGGGACCATCGGTCTGCTGGTTGCCCCATTTGGCTTTGCTGACCGGATCGATGATGCCGCCGTCACCGATGATTATACGGAATACGTCCATTCCGGCGCCTTTTTCGGTGTCCATAGCCAGCTCCACGAGCTTGTAGGCGGGATTCTGCGCCCCGGTAATGCCGGCGTCGTCGAATTTGTTTTTAAGCTGGAGGTAATGTGCGGATCTGTGGAAAGCCAGCGAGTCGCCGAGACCGGTCATCTTCTGCTTCACGTCGCCGAAGTTTACGGTTACGGCATTGGAATACGCGGGATTTGCGTCTTCCCAGACATCGTATAGATGCAGACCTTCGCTCTTCACCCACATCATGTCGCCGGGCTTGAGTTCAAGAATCCTCTTCGCGGTGGTAGACCATCCCGCGAATACCTTGCCGGAAGGAGCGACAGTATCAGCTGTCAGATCCCTGACGTTCGCTGAGCCGCCTTCGCCGTTATTGGCGCTGACTGTTTGGCTCTCGGGTACGCTTCCGACGAGGCCGGGACTGAGATGGTAAGTGACTGTATAGGGCACATTGGCGGGTTCAAAGGCTTCTGACCACTTGGCGTGGAGCACCAGATCCTTAGTTACAGTATCATCATCGAAGTCCCACTTGAACTCTTCTCTGAAATAGGCGTCGCTGTACCAACCGCCGAAGGTATAGCCGTCACAAGAAAGATCCGCGGGTTTCAAGACTTTGCCGCCTTTGGCTACGCTTTGAGACGCAACAGTCAGTGAGGCGACCTTTGTTCTGAACTCTACGTCAAAGGGACCCGCAGCCACATCAAGCCAAACGGCGAAAAGTTCGACTCCGTGGAGGCTCTGCGCGTCGGCGCTCAGAGTTATGGTCTTCCCCGGCGCATAATGGGCGTTGGCGACGCCTCTGTCGGCCAGGGCTTTTACCGGCGTCCAACCAACGAATTCCTTGCCGGCAGGCGCCGCAGCCGCGCCGTCCGTGATGTCAAGGATTACCGCCTTGTTAGAAGCGGATGAGTAGGTGAGTGGATCCACCGGAGGCGTACCGTCCGCGCCGTTCAAGTTGTAGGTGACATTCCAGGGAAGCGGCTCCGCGAAAACGCTTCCCGCCGGTAGGGAAGAGATGATTAACACGAGACATAAGGCGATTGTCCAAAGACGGTTTATTCTTTTTAGCATGTTTTCTTCCTCCTTAAAATTAATTGTAGTATTATGTCCTTTAATTGTATCATATAACGTAGTAATTTGCGAGATGCTGTTAAAATATCCATATGTAGTAATAAATAGTGGCGAAACTAGTGGGTTCAACCAGACGATTATTTATATACTATATTCAATGATAAGAATCCGAGATCAAAATTTCAATAAAATAATACTTGCAAAGCAGGTGTTGAAATATTATAATAGATCCAAACCCGACTAATTCGGTGCAGTTTTATTAATGCAGTGCAGTGGACTTCGCTTTATGAGGATTCGCGGGGCTGAGGCTAGAGAGTTACAAGGAGGATTTATGAAGACTAGATTTAAGACCTTACTTGCCATTGTACTATCAGTTATTTTTGCGTTTTCTTCTGTGACGCCGACATTCGCGGCGCAAAGCGGCGGAGCGCAGGAGGTTTCCGCAGGACAGGCGGGTATGTCTGCGTCTATCGGCGGCGGAACGGTTGTGAACCTCAGCGACGCGGAACCGGGTGCTTCTTCTGAAAAGGCGCGTGATTTTGCTCCGCTGAGCGTTGCGGACTTGCTCTTCGACGGTGACGAACTCCCTATATTGGCGGGAGTCGATGAGTACGTGACGCCGTTTTTTAATCAAGCGACCGGCCGCTATGAGGAATCGTCTCTGGAATGGGTAGCCTCGTGGCCGGACGACGGATGGGCAAAGATTACTTTAATTCCAACCGGCGGTGGTGAAAACCTTGAGCGGGATCTTTACCATGACGGCGGCGGCAATGGCTTCATCGTCTTGGGAGATTCGACGCCGGAGGGTCTTTATTCCATCAAATTCGAGGACTTTGATACGCCTTCTGCGGCGCTTATGGTTGTTGACAGTTCAAAAAGGGTCTTAGGCGTCAGCGGCATGATCGCGAATGTGGAGATGGAAGGCTATGAGCTGACAAAGACAGTAGATTATCCGTATTATTGGCTGTCAGCCGCCTTGAGCGGCGAGGGCGGCTATCCATATATGATGGGGGAGATAGAGGAGTATCTAAATTATTTCTATCCTTATCCGGACGACAGTATTTATGTTGTGCTTTACGGTGCAAATCTCAAAGCGGATGATATTTCCGGGGCGCGTCTTGTTCCGCAAGATGCGAGCGATAATATTTCTATGACGCGCTTTGCCGCGCAGGATGAAAGTGATGATATTCAGGCCGAGCTTGCGGCGGTGGTTCCTCTCGGGAACATAGGTATGCTGCAGCGTTTTCTTCTTAAATTCGAACCGGGCGCGGAGTTCATCGCGCTGATAAGGGACGGTGAAATCGATGAATTCAATCTGACTGTTGACTTTGATTCCGCTACGGGATTGGAGGCTTATACGGCGGAAGGCTTAGAGACCGAATATGGCAGCGAATGGACAGGGAATTATGCGCTTGATTTCACAGATATAGATAAACTCGAACTCAAGCTTATTCCGCAATTCACGGCGGATTCGTTTTCTGAGGAGATCGAAGTCAGCATTTGGATAGAAGGTGAAAGCGAGAATGAATTGACATTGACCGGACGTCTGACAGACGGCGTCTACATCGTGGACATTCCGGAAAATACATGCTTATTCGATGTTTCTGACAACGACAACTATTATTATTCATGGAAGGGCGCGGCGTACATTGAAATAAGCGGCGACTCCGATGATGAATATGCGGAGTATATGATAAATGCTGATGCAGCGCTTCCTGTAACATTCCTTGAAGCGGCCAATTTTAACACTTGGCAGTCGACTTACGGTGAAGAGGCGTCTGACATCTTCCCGAAATTTACATTACCTGCGGATATTGATGGTAAGCACATCATTATCGGGCACTACCCGCGGAAATTCATGGAAGAGGTGGAAGGAGAAGGCGCGTCTGTTTACTTGAAAAATGCTTACGAGTATAAGGGAACACCGTCATTGAGCATAGCCGACGAGGATTTTGTCCCTGTACCCGGAGTGAGCGTCACGCTGGATACATCCAAACCTCACGGCGCCGAGGGCGACTATTTTGTGATAAACGCCGATAAAAGCCTGACAGAGGGCGGGAAATACTATTTGATGTACGGCGGTTTCCCCCTGTTAAGGCTGCCCTTGGAAGGCAGGCCGGAATACGACGACTATGATGTGTATAAAGAAGGCTATATCATCGCCCCCGAGGCGATCTACGAGTCGGATGAGTTCGCGTTTTCTCTCAAGCCCCACAGCGGACTTACTGCGGAAGAGTTTTCCATAGAGTTGGAGCACGCGTCGCCAGGAACGGGGGATTATACGTATTCTGTAAGCGACGGAACCTTGCAGGCCTCATTGATATCTGGCAGATTGTATTTCAGCGTCGCGGATAAGATCCCTCCGGGGGTGTATAGGATCAGGTGTTTGAGAAATTCTGAGCATTATAATCCATGGATGTCCATGGCGGATAGAATCGGCCAGATTACTCCACCCGCAGCGGTAGATACAGAACCGGGCGCCGGGATTCCCGGTGGACTTTTGGATTCGGGATCTGCAGCGCCTATGGCTGCGGTGGATGATGTGGGTCAGCCACCGCTTCCTCCGCCTCCAGGCGCCGGGTCTTCTGATAACTTCAAGAGAGATACATTTGAGAGCTATCTGCTGGTTCGACCGAATCCACAGCGGCTTTCCGTCAAAGACGCCGGGTTTGACACCGATAAATCGCTTTACTTGAAGGGTTTCTCGGCAGCAGGCACAGTACCGGAGATAAAGATTGACATCTATGAGAAGACATTATATCTCATCGGGGATGAACCTGTAGCATCCGTCAGTATAAGCGGCGCCGCTGCGGACGGCGAGGGTAGATTCACGGGCAAACTGCCTATAACGCGTCTCGGACTGGATAAGGCTGGCGTATATTATATTACAGCCGCAGAAGCGGGTTCGAGCCGGCATCTTTATGGCGGACTCGCGACACTGGACGGGAGTCTACTGCCGGACGGCAGCGAAAAGGCCGCATTGTCGGGTTCGGTTCTTTTGAACGGCGTGCCCGCTGCGGACGCACGGGTGGAACTATGGCAGAACGGCGAAAAGCTCATGGAATCCGCCGTGAACAACGGACACTTCGGTTTCTCGGGTCTTGAGGAAGGCGTTTATACTGTTATTGTGCCCGCAGGCGCCGGATGGCTTGAGTATTCATCGGAGATTGCGCTTTCCGCCGACATGAGCCTGGAAATCGTATTGAGTCCGGCGCAGGAGTCGTCTAAGGTCAGCGGCAGGGTTTTGCTGTCGGGAGAAGCGATCAGCGGATACACTTTACGCGTTTATTCAAAAGACGATACATCAAGGCTGATTGCGAGGGCAGTTACCGGAGCTAACGGCGAGTTTGCCATGACACTGGGCGACGGGCAGTATGTGCTGAAGGGCACAGCGACACCAGATTATAGTGAATATTCATATGAGTTTTCGATAAGCGGAGCGAATCTGGAAATCGGAGACATAAGCTTACTTACCAGACCGCAGATCACAGGTACAGTTACACTAAACGGCGCACCTAAGAGCGGCGCCTATGTGTATGCTGTCTCAAGCAATTGGCATACAGCATATGCGGTGTCCGACGCTAACGGTAAATTCGTACTCAAGGCGCTGAATCCGCTTGAGACCTATACCGTAAGTGTGGACAGCGCCGACTATAGAGGTAGCGCTTCGGCGGTCACATTAGCGGACGGCGCTGTGATATGCGATCTTGTCCTTGAAGAGCTTGTCAAACTTTCGGGCAGTGTTACGCTGGACGGGACTCCGGTGCGGGATATGTATCTAACGCTTAGCGATAGCTCGGGGAGCAGATATTACTCGTATATTGACGGAAACGGCCGGTATAGCTTCACCTCGCTGCCGAAGGCCGATTATGTCATTGAAGCGGCGGCGACATTTGATTATAAGGCTTACAGCGCCTCTATCGATCTGAAAGGGGCGTCCGGTGCGGCTGCGGTCATACATGATATAGCTCTCACGAAGCAGACGCTCTATAAGGTAAGCTTTGCTTACACTTCAAGGATCGAAGGCGTTCCGCTTTCGTTGAACGTGTATCGCCCATATCCTTATCAAGCGAAGGGAGTTACAGGCGATGAGATTTTATTGCCGTCGGGTGAATACGCGTATAACGGCTATTACGGCGGCGTGTGGTTTGGAGGAAGCTTTACTGTAACAGACGCCGACACTGCTGTTAATGTGGCGCTTCCGGCGATTTATGTTGTATCGGGGCTTGTGGAAGACGGTGAAGGGAAACCCGTGGCGGACGCTGCGGTTGAGATCCGAAACGCAAGCGGAGGTATAATATCTTCGGGAAGAACCGATGAGGATGGGAAATATTACCAGGTAATGAGCTATTCCGGCACAAGCGCGATAAATGTAAATGTCCGTCATCCTGAAAAGGGTTACGGCGCAGTTGCTGTCGAACTCTCTTCATCTACCGTAACAGCGGATACGATAAGGCTTAAGAAGAACTCGATCGAGATTCTCGTAAAGGATGCCGAGACGAGCGCACCTTTAAGCGGCGCGAAGGTGTATATTGCGGGTTATTACGCTCCTGCTTCGGACGCTTCGGGAAAGACAGTCTTGAACAATATTCCCGGCGGTGAGGCCGCGTATTACGCGACGCGTTCAGGCTATATTATGGCGAACGGTGTTGTTACGGCAGCAAGTGAGGGTACGACTCAGCTTGAAATCGCTTTGAAACCCGACTATGCCAATATGTTCAGTTTCAGTCTGGGAGCGTCTTCTTCGGAGATCGCGGCAGGCGGATATACGGATTTGTCGCCCAAGCTGACATACAGCGGCACGGCGGCGGATTCCGGAATCGTCACGATCGAGCTGCCCAGGGGGATGAGCGCCGTAGGTGCGAATCCTTATGCCGGAGACGGTTATGCCCTTAATGTTGCGCCTGGCACGTCCATAAGCCTTCCGCCGCTGCGCGTAAGCATAGATAACAGCGTGACAAACCTCAGTGAACTACTGGTATACGCGAATTACAAAAGCGAAAAGGTGGAGAAGTACGCCAGTGTGATGATCACCGCAGTTCATTCTTCACTGAACGCGCCCGGTATCGTGAGCGCGGACGTGAATTTCCAGGTGTACGGGACAGCTATGACGGGCAGCACTGTCGCTATAAAAGAAGGCGATACGGTCTTGGCCTTCGCTGCGGTTTCCGGCAGATATTTCAGCGCAACGCTCAAGCTTGCCGCCGGTGAGCATAAGCTATACGCGGAAGCGGTCAAGAACGGCATGAACATGAGTTCGGATATTGTTAAGGTTATTGCGGAGACGGGAATCCCGCCATACATTTCGGATATTGATATAACAGAAGGTTATCTAAGCGTGAAACCTGTGGTGAATCCCATATACGGCTTCCCAACGTTCAGTACTTGGGTTCTGCCAAGCAGTGAGCACGGGGGCGAGTACAGAGGGATCTATGATATAGTAGGGACATTTAAGGTCAATAACGGCGCGGGTTACAGTGTTAAGAGTCTTACATTTGCAGGCGCCGATGCGATCCTTACTACAGGCGTCGGCGGTCAGTATGGATTCAAATTTCCTGTGGGTACATGGGGAGGACTGGGCGTCAAGCCGATCATCCTTACGCTGACAAAGGACGGCAGGGATTATCAATTCACTATCGCACTGGTGACGATCTTGATCGACCCGTCGGGCTATGTGTATGACGCCGTTACGAATGAACGGATAACAGGCGCCGAAGCTACTTTGGAGATCAAGGTCGGCGGCAGCTGGCAGAAGTGGTCGGATCCCGATGGACTTCAGGTCAATCCGATGATTACCGATGAGGAAGGCCGGTATGGATGGGGTGTGCCTGCAGAAGGGGATTACAGGGTGCGTGTGACCGCCGCCGGTTATGCGAACACGATAGCGAACAAGGCGGACGGCAGTTATGATGAGGCCAGTCAGGGTATACCGGTTCCACCGGTGCAGACTGAGGTTAACGTCCCATTGGCGTATCAGGGAGCTCCCACTGCCGCGGCTAAACTTGAGAACGGAAAGGTCGTAATTAGGTTCTCTCGTCCGATGTACAGCGACGCTACGGCGAACAATATTACTGTATCGGCGGATGGTGTGGCTTCCGGCGGAAGCTTCAGCGGCCTTGAGGCGGGCGGTGCGGTCATCGGCGGAAGCGGCAGTTCCCTTGGGGGAGCCGGCAAGCCTATCGATGGAACATTCAGCGTTTCTGAGGATGAAAAGGTGTTTACATTTACGCCGCTAGAGGCTTTTTATAAAGATGCTGTGCTGAGTTTAGCTATAATACCGTCAACTCAGTCCAAGGATAATGTAGCCATAGGCGTGGATACTATATTGTTTACGGAAGACGGGATGCCCGGAGACGATGTGAAACCTGGCGACGGCGAAGAAGGCGGCGGCGAGAAGCCGGGCGAAGGTGAGAAGCCGGGCGAAGGTGAGAAGCCGGGCGACGGTGAGAAGCCGGGCGACGGTGAGAAGCCGGGCGAAGGTGAGAAACCGGGCGAAGGCGAGAAGCCGGGCGAAGGTGAGAAACCGGGCGAAGGCGAGAAGCCGGGCGACGGCGAGGGAAAAGAAGGCGAGGGCGAAAAAGAAGGTGAAGAGAAGCCGGAACAACCTGTCGACAATAAACCCGCAAGCAGCGGCAGTGCCGCGGGTCGCGGCACGCTTGGCGTAACGTCAACCGCAGCAGCCGATCAGCAGACTGCCGCGCCGAACGCCAACGGGACAACGTCAAGCGATACCGCAGCGAGCGCATTTGGAGACACTGCGGGGCACTGGGCGCTGTCATACATAAACTATGTCGTGTGGCGGGGTCTATTTAACGGAACCGGCGCTGCGACATTCAGTCCCGATGTTGCGATGGATCGCGGAATGTTCGTTACCGTTATCGGCAGACTGGCCGAGATAAATCCTTCGGAATACGCCGCGCCTGCTTTCACCGATGTAGCGGCAGGCGAGTACTACGCGCCGTATGTGGAATGGGCGGCGGCAAACGGGATAGTAAGCGGTGTGGGCGGCGGTTTGTTTGCGCCGACCCGCCAGATAACAAGGCAGGAAATGGCGGTCATGCTTAACAATTATGCGAAGTATGCAAAGATAGAGTTCGCGTCCACTGCGTCCGCGTTGTTTGCGGACAGCGCTCAGATAAGCGACTGGGCGATTGAAGGCGTTCGCGCGTTGTCCGAGGCAGGTCTTTTGAACGGCGTCGGTGATGGATATTACTCTCCGCTCAAATCGGCGACAAGGGCTGAGGTCGCCGCATTATTCACACGTTTCAGTCAACAGTATGTGACGAATTAAACGGAGTTCAGTATTAGATGCTTAGAGAGGCTCGTTGACAGCGCATACTACACAAAACCCTCGCTTTTTAATAAGGCGGGGGTTTTTCTAGGCATAGGTGCAATCTAATGGGTGCGAGATCTAAGCGTTTGCTAGTAGGGAATACAGCCGGGTGTAAAAACGAATAAGGGTAAATGAATGCTTATAGCTCTTTGAGGTAATCCACTTCCTGCTTTGTCAATTTCCTGTAATGTCCTTCTTTCAGATGGCCGAGGTATATTTCGCCGATTGCCACTCTTTCCAGATCGACGACTTTGTTGCCTACCGCAGAGAACATCTTCCTCACTTGCCGGTTTTTCCCTTCGCGGATCTTTATTTCTACAAGGGTAGTTCTCTCCGCTTGCTTGATCACATGCACTATGGCCGGTGATGTTACGAAACCGCCTATATCAACGCCCTTTCTGAGCTTAGCGGCGCGTTCGTCCGACAGAACGCCTGCAACCTTCGCGCGATATGTCTTATATACGCCGTGCTTGGGATGTGAAAGCCTCTGCGAGAGAGAACCGTCATTCGTCATTATCAATAGACCGGAAGTATTGTAATCCAGCCTGCCAACGGGGAAAATCCTCTCCGGAACATCCCCTACAAGCTCCATTACAGTCGGTCGTCCGCGCTCATCGCCCGCCGAGGTGATGAATCCGCACGGTTTGTTAAGTGCGAGGTATACCTGCTTGTGGACGGCGTTAATACGCCTGCCGTTTACTTCAACCACGTCGCTGTCTTTTACATCGTAACCGAATTCACGTGTGACAGCTCCGTTGATCTTTACATTACCTGCAGCGGTCAACTCGTCGGCTTTGCGGCGGCTGCATACGCCCGCTTGCGCTATGTATTTGTTCAGTCTCAAGATTCGACTCTCCAGTCTTATACCGAACTAAGTCTAAATCATAAGCAGATAGAGCCTGCCAAGCTCATTTTATCTATGCTTCGAACTGAGTTCATTATTATATTAGATATAGGGTGTGAACATCTATCAATTCCATTTACCATACCGTTCAAGATTGTTACGCAATATATCCGGTTGTGTAAACTCACTCCAGCTATACTCGGTCGATTTAATAGAAGCAGCTTTAGATTCCAGCAAAAAACTCTTCTGCATGTTTCCATAGGAAAGTTTTATGTCAGAGTAAGCCGCACAATGTTCAATTCCGCTTTTGCTGTTAAAAAATCCGATACCGGTATCATGAATGAATAGGGTGTCAAAGACTTGTTTTTTTGTAATAGTGAGGACTGTGCCAACCAGTAGAGGAATGGCAATAATCCAGAGACCGTTTATGATGAAGTTCACCATGTCTGTAAGCCAAGTCACTGCCATCGAACCGCTGAACTGTGTGATTGCGTGTTGAACGGCGGGAATCCTTGTTATACCGAACAGTAGTAGAAAAATCACCCAGCCTGAGATTATCCCTTTGAGTTTACCTCTTGTGCTGTAATCCGAAGTCAATTTATGCATGGATATAAGATTCTTTTCCATGCTTAAATCCCCTCTAAATATGCTACTATTTTCATATTCTCACGGGTAAGAGAATTATCCTTAAGCTCTTTAAAAGCCGAGACTCTGTATTGTTTGCCCTCATAGGCGACTCGCATATTGACTTTGTATTGTTCATAAAAACGCTTTGTGCGCGCCGTCTGCAGTCCTCCGAAATCGTAAAATTCCATATTTATACTTCCGTCGCTTAAACGCACAAACTTAGGTGTGAAGGCTGATTTGTGAAGGTGACGGTATATGCCTACTATGATAATGATAAGAAGAATGAGCAGAACCCCGCAAAAAATAATAAGCAAAGGGATGTATTCTGAGAACATAAATGATTACCTCCGTGAATATGTTTTCTCGTTTATAAATGATATAGCTTTCTAAGTATTATATCATATAATCGTGTGCAAATCAACACAAAATCGCCCATCCGGCATGGCATTTGAAATAGCATATTTCCGTTTGGAAATGCGTTTAGAAATGGTAAAGAATTTAAAAATCATGAGGAATTTCGAGAACGGTTCAAGAGTTTGAAGAATTTTGAAGAATTTAAAAAAAATCATTGAAAATCTAATGAGGATATGTTATGATTTAACGAAGAAATTGAGGAATTAAAAAAACTATTGTAAATTCATTTGGAATGGGCTTATGCATGCGTTAATTTCTTCATTTAAATGGAGATACGACAGGTATAGGCTTAAATTTAGGGGGGTTTTAGAAGAACCATAGAAGAGAGGTGTTTTTATGTTATTCAATGAGCAGCAAATAAATGAATTGGTTTCTGATTTTGAACGCCGCTTGTGCAGCGGTGAAATTAAAAAAACCGTACTATTGAATTCTGCAGTTGAATACACTAAAGGGAGAGATGAACAAGATAAGCAAACAATTTTTAATGTGGATACGAAAGCGCCTTTGTTTACCATGTCCATGAAGGCCTGATAAAATAGGGAGTATATGCTTGAACATCAAATCATATGCAGCGGATTGTCCGGATTATCGTTATCTGTTTGAAGGCGATAATCCGATTCCTGTAGAAAAGATAACAAAGCGATTTAAGGATAGGCTTGAAATGCTCCAAAAACTCATTCAAGATTACAAGTTGGATAATGAATGTTCAGTTAATCCAGGGTTGCTAGAAACAGCAGTCATGGATTATTTTGCGGATATAAAGAGGCTTAAAGACTTTCATGGGAGCGAACATATACAGTATGACAAAATATATGCTTATGAGTCGTACTGGCTGCTTAGGAATCATCCCATACAACTTAAAGCCGAATGTGCTCTTGAGGACGACAAGCTGCACATTAATGAATTTATCATATCTTATATGTATATAAGGCTCTTAGCCACCGAGTTAGAATACAGAGTTGAGGCTGATATCCAAGTTGACAACTTGGTGAGGAAGCTGGAGCATAGTGAATTTACCATAGAATTACGACGCAAGTTATATTATGCGTTCAGGTATTGTACATTTACTGCGCAGACAATTCTATTTGCATTTGAATCATATTTGGCGGCAGCGCAGTTTACCTTACAAGTTACATAATAGAGGTTGGCGCCAATGCGTATTTTGCAAATCTCCGATCTTCATTTACAAAAATCTTATAAAACGGCAGAAGTAGTGAAGAAAATACTTGACCGTTTTTTTGACATACTGTCTAAAAATGCTGGAAAGGAAGCGTTTGATTTTGTTGTTATAACAGGAGACATAAGAAACGGTTCCAACGGCATCACGGTCAGCGAGGCAAACGAGCTATTGGAAGAGTTAGTTATGTCGGCCGGTTTAACTACGAAGAGGCAACTTCACATCGTCCCAGGCAACCATGATTTAGAAAGAAAAAAAGAAGAAGATAGTGTAAAAGCGGCAAGAGATTCTTATGATTATGATAATGGCGTTTTTGCCGACGGTGAAAAGACATTATCTGCGCTGAACGAGCGATTTATCCCATTCTTCTTTAAAATGTGTAACGAGTTTTATGGTGAAGATGACTACTGGGTTCATCGAAATGTTAATCCGCATTATTTGATTCAAAAGGATGAAACTGCTTTAATATTTCTCAACAGCGCCATCTCTTGCTTAGAAAGTGAGAAAGATGGCAAATTGATTTTGGGGAGAACTTATGTATTGCAACTGTTAGAGCAAATAAACGCGGAAAGTACAAAACGCATATTGATTTTTGCTCATCACCCGATTGAGAATATGCGCAGTCGGGAGAAAACGGCACTGACAAATCTGCTTAAAGCATATTCAGATAAAGGGATTTCTATCTGTTGGTTTTGCGGTGATGTACATGCTAACACAAGCGGTGATGTGGACGGCATTCCTTATTATCAGGCTGGAAGTTTGTGCGTGACAAATAGAGATAAAATGGTCGTAATACCGGAATTCGTTATATACGATATTGATGACGACAACAAAATAAACCACAGAGTGTTTAGATTTTTGCAACACTTAAATAGCCATTCATTGCCGCCAGGCGGATGGAAACTCGTTTATGATGATTGAAGATATGTATTAAAATATGTGGAATCTATGATGCTCGGCACGAAGAACTCGTAGTCTTTGAGATATTCTTTATATTCTAGGCGGCCTGTGCTGATTTGAGAAAGTATCTTCCGACAGGGCAGTTTCGATCTCAGCCTAAATCTCAGGCGCAGTTCCGGGCGCAAATCAACCGAAAATCCCCAAGAAGCGCTGAAAGTAGGTATTCCAGCCATTTTTGAGAATATGATTCGTAAATAAAAAAATTCATAAAATCCTATCATCTGGATCCGGGCTGTAGTATAATAAAGCTGATTAGTGTTAAAATTCGGTAAGCCAGTAAATAGGAGGTAAATGTTATGGAAAGAAGATCGGGATTCTTGAAAATGATTTGCGTCTCAGTTGTCATAGTTGGCTGTATATTCGGCATGACTATCGTGGCTGCGGCGGCGCAGGAAGGCAGTTTGTATCCCAAGGCGCCTTCTGAGGATCCAAGCACGGATTACGGTTGGTTTGAGCAGTTTCGGGCGCTTCAGTTCACTCCTGACACTGAACCGCTGATCGAGCAGGCGCTCGGTGGACAACTGGAGTTCGACGCGCAGGCGGATTGGCTGTATTCGTCGTATTATTCAGCAGCGGTGGGCTTTGCCGTCAATATGCCCGCGGTTACGGTGGTGGAGTACGGACTTACCACTGACTACGGCATGACTACCGATACGCAGGATTTCTATTACTATAACCATTTGCATTATTTGACCGATCTGGAACCTGGGAGGGACTACCATTATCGTTTGTTCGCTCAGACTAAGGACGGTAAATGGCTCGCTTCTGAGGACCGCGAGTTTTCCACGGCGGCATTGGACGACGGCATAATTCGTATACCGCAGGATATGCCGGATGGAACGCCGTACATACTTGATTCGCCGGGGAAGACCTATTTGCTCACTCAAGATATGACGCTGGACGCGTCATTTGCGAAGATTACGGCGCCGCATGTGACTATCGACTTGGGCGGGCACACTGTTGTATACGACAATGGCGAACCGATATCTGAGCTTCAACCTGATATACCACCGTACTATCAGGACGACGCTACATTCGGCATCAGAGCGACAGCATGGAATCTGCCGGGAATCCGCATATACAACGGCGCTATAGTGCAGGGCGCTCACGGAGGCGGAGGCGGATACAATCCCATTAATTTGTACATGCTTAATTTCACCCAAGAGGGCAGCGAAATAGCGGGCGTAAGCATCGACTACTATGGCTATGATGTGAGCGGCTTCGAGTCGGTCTATGTTTGGAAGTTGCACCACAATGTGGCGGTTGATCGAGGCATTGGAATAAAGGATCGCCATAGCGGCATTAAGGCGATGAGCGGGGAGGTCGAGGAGGTTTCATATAATTCCTTCAGGCGATTCCGGCACCAAGGCGCAGTAGGCGGTAGGAATGTGATCGGCAATGAATTCTACGGGGACAGTTACGACACAAATTCCTATATGATCTTGCAGAAACCCGACAGCGAGGTTGCCGGAAATAGGCTGTTTGGCGTTGGCTATATGCCCGTCGGTATAGGCGCTAATACAAATTCATGGATTCACGATAATCTTATCTACATACACGGGACGGCAAATCGCTTGCGTTCACCGGAATACGACAGAATTTCAGGTATATCAGGTATACGCTACATCCCTTACAACCAGGCCACCAACGACTACGACGCCGTATACGGCGATCCCATTGAGAATCTACGTTACGAAGATAATCTCATCGTGATGAAACCGTGGGAGGGTTGCAATTCGGCGCGGGGCTTATGGTTCAGTACAGGCCCTCGCA
The DNA here is from genome assembly GCA_031264295.1 of Eubacteriales Family XIII. Incertae Sedis bacterium. GTDB lineage: Bacteria > Bacillota > Clostridia > Peptostreptococcales > Anaerovoracaceae > JAISED01. The sequence goes on from JAISED010000086.1 coordinate 98,171, forward strand.
GTGTTAATACGGTTTTCAAAAATAACATTATTAAAGTGGAAGCGCTGAGCGATAATCTCAATCAATATGAGCACAGATTCGGCATGTCCATCACATGTGTGGATACGAATGGAACGCATCCGCCGGAGGACATGGCGTTTCCGGTCACATTGCTTGAGGATAACACCCTCATTTCCAATGTGCAGTTCATATCATTCGGCTCCGAATATGGCAGCGGAAGACATAATGTGATTTTCAAGAACACGCGTTTGGTAAAGATCAATCATCATAACGCGAATTATGAGCCATTTACATTGTCATACTGGAATTACGGCTCAAGTGAGAATCATATGATGGACACGACGGTTGACGGCGTAGATCTCAGCGCGGCGCCGGTATTTTACGGGCAGACATTTTCCGAGATGGACTTAGGAAATACGTATGATCTGAGATTTGTGGACTCAAACGGCAATCCTATAGCTAACACGCAGGTTTCTGTTAAGGTCACGGGCGACTGGAGTTACGGTCAGCATTACTTTTATAGCATGCCGCCGGAAGCGCCGCAGCAGCCTACGGATACGGAATATACGGTAATATTGTCTACTGATGCTCAAGGCAGGGTGCAGGCGGCGTTTAAGGAGACTTACCATTTTGTGAAGGTGTGCGGTATCCAGGAACGTGTAGACTACAATGCGGCGCTATTTAGCGCGCAGGGCTATGAAGAGGCGGGATTCGCTCTTGCAGAGTTGAAAGAGGATGGTACTGTGGTTTTGCGGTCTACTGAAGAGGCGGAAGCATCGCTTGGCCTTCCGCTATGGACATGGTTCCACGAGGCAAGTACAACATCAGCGGTTCTGGAATTCAGTGATTATCATGACGGTATGGAATTTTTCAGGGCGGACAGCGTCAACGGAAACTATGTATATATAGGCAGCGCCGCGATTTCGGAGCGCCAATACATAGACAGCGGGCTTGTCCCGGGAAAGACGTATTATTATAAGGGGCGTCTGTATCAAAATGACGGAAGCCGCGGCGTTATGACAGATCCTGTGGCAGTAACCGTTCCCTTGCCCAAGGTCACCTGGTCGTGGATTCGATATGATCATTCTTCGGCGGATGTTAAGGTTTACGTGAACTGGAATTCGTGGTATGATGTGGATTATGCTAATCTTTACCGCTCTGACGCAGCGGACGGCGACTATACGCTGGTAGCCGCAGTGGAAATGAATACGGACTTTTCAGCAGATGTGCCGGACGTACCGGAAGGCGGTGTGTGGTATTACAAGCTTCAAGCGGTTAAAAACGGGGTCGGCGGTGAATTTACCGAAGCAGCGGCGAGTTTATAATAAACGAGGAGGGTTCTATGAAAAAAATTACCGGATTTTCTTTCCACATGTATACTGAGATATTGTTTGGGAAGGGCGTGGAGTTGAGAGTCGGCGAGTTTGTGCGCAAATACGGCGGTTCAAAGGTCATGTTGGTATATGGCGGAGGAAGTATCAAGAGGAACGGGCTTTATGAGAGGGTCACTGAGGCACTGAAAGCTGAAGGTATTGATATCGTAGAGTTCGGAGGGGTAAGCCCCAATCCACGCCGCAGTTTTGTTGACCAAGGGCTTAAGCTTGCGCAGGCAGAGAAGGTTGATTTTCTGTTGGGCGTGGGCGGAGGCAGTTCTATAGATACAGCGAAAGCGATCGCGCTGGGACTCGCAAATAATGGAGAATACTGGAAATTCTATAACGGAGTAGAGGCGCTGAAAATGGCGCCCCTCGGCGTTATTCACACCATCGCCGCAGCGGGCAGCGAGACCAGCTGTTCCAGTGTTCTGGTGGACGACGGCGCGACCGGCCTTAAAAAGGGTTTTATGTGGACGGCTTGCAGACCCTTATTCGCCATAATGAATCCGGAGCTGACATATTCCCTGCCGCCTTATCAGACCGCATGCGGCGCCGCTGATATATTCGCCCACACATTTATGCGCTACTTCACTGAAAGTGACAGTTATCTCGGCGACGAGTACTGCGAGGGAACACTTCGCACGGTTGTAAAATACGCGCCTATTGCCGTCAATAATGCAAATGACTATGAGGCGCGCGCTGAGTTGATGCTCGCCGGATCGTTCAGTCATAACGACCTTACAAGTATCGGCAGGAGTCCTGCGGGACGCGGCGGCGAGCATCCGCTTGAGGCGCAGCTTAGCGGCCATTATGACACGGCGCACGGGGCGGGACTGTCCGTCGTCATGCCCGCTATGCTCAGTTATGCGATAAAGCATGGGACGCCTAAGCAGGCGGCGCGGGTCGCTCAATTCGGCGTCAAGGTATTCGGGGTAACGCCCGACATGAACGACGTCATAGGCGTTGCTGAAAGCGGCGTCAGAGGCTTCCGCGCATGGCTCAGGAGCATAGGTATGCCGCTGACGCTTCGGGAACTCGGCGTACCCGAGGGGGATCTGGAAGATGTAGTGCGCAGATGCATGGAAGATAACGGCGGCCTGATCGAAGGCTTCCTCAACATGGACGAGACCGTTGTACGGGAAATTTACAGTTCCATCTTGAAATAGGAGCAACACACAAAGAATACTGAGTTCGGTATAAATAATTCGCTATGAGGAGGGATACAAAAATGAACAGGTATAAACCGATTAGAAAATTGACCGCCCGAGTACTTACACTGGCCGCGGCGCTGATTTTATCGGCGGCATTTACACTTCCGGCTTCGGCGGACACGCTCCCTATCGTATCAGGCTACGCTTTTCAGCCAGATGGTACGCCCTATCATTATTATGGTTTCGGGGACGAGTTGTTCTACAACGTCTCTTATGACGGCGTTGGTAAATCGTACGGCGTCACCTTGGAGGGCATGCCCGAAGGAACGCCGACGGATGAATGGATGCGCGACATTATGCCTATAAATGGAATGTATCAGCTGATTAACGCCCGCTATAAGCAGGATGTAACGGACGATTCCCAGTATCCGAAAGCGAATAGGGATATGCTTTTAGCGGTGATTGCCGAGGGGCAGAACGGCTCCGCGCAGTTCGACCGCGAAAACGGAAGCATTACATTGTACATGAAGCCCGGCGCCGACGCGGCGGCGACGGAAATAGGCGTTGCCGTTACCTCACTCGGGTATCAATATTTTCAGGGTCAGGTATGGTGGTCGCTCACCAATGACATGACGGAGAAAGCGAAGTTGGAGGAACTGTATAGAAAAGGTGTTGAAGGCACTGCGGCCTCTGACGATAGCGGCTGGGAAGCGTTTGGCGAGCTTTTCAACGCTTCTATGGATAATAGCGTTGATTTGAGCAAGGAGACGTGGCTGACCGTCTGCGGCGGTATGGTAAGCGGCTATTATTTGCCGGTGTTTGCGCAGTACAAACTCGTATGGTCGGTCGGAGAAAATCCGCTGAAGCTTCAGCCCGTACTCACGCCGCGAACCGCTGAGTTTGACAAGCGCCTGCTCTATCGTTCAAACGTTATATTCAATATTACCGATTACACGAAGCAACCCGTGAACTTCTTGATCAATGGGAATGCAGTGCCTGAAAACGCCGTAACATACAGTAACTTCATGTGCGTCGTCAATGCTGAATACCTCTCATCCCTGGCGAACGGCGACGCCGTTTCGCTCACTGTAAAGTTCAGCGACAATTCCGAAGACACTGTAAGTATAAATGTTAAGGACACCACGGCGGAGGCGTATAAAGCGATCTTCAGCGATGTGGGGACGGACACTGCCGCGTGGGAGTATATACATCCCCTGATTCAAAAGGGGATTATAGATGGAAGCGGCGGCGAGTACCGACCCGGTGAAGCCGTGAGCCGCGCCGAGTTTTATGATATGCTGAAAAAGGCGGGAGCGCAGATGGAAACGGATTTACCGCTTTCAGAGGCGATTCCGGCAAGCGAGGCGGAGAAGCTGCTTTTCGATACGCTCACGTCAAAACAGTTTGAAACCAGGTATAAGGCGCTCAATAAGCAGCATATCTGGATGCCGAATGTATATAATGATCTGACTGTTGATAATTTCATTTTTTTAGATGCGGCGGGGGCTTCCGCAGATGCGGCTGTAACGCTTACGCGGGCGCAGGCCGCCGAGGCAGTATACCGGTTTGTTCGTCTTTTAGAGTATGCGGATGAATTGATCGTCAAGCAGAACCCCGCAGTCACGCCGACGTCGTCGACCATATTGATCGACAGCAAGGAGATCGCATTTGAGGCGTACAATATCGAGTGGTCAAACTATTTCAAGCTGCGCGATCTGGCATATGTGCTGAACGGGACGTCAAAGCAGCTGTCGGTAGATTATAGCAGCGAAACCAAAGGTGTCACGCTGACGCCCGGAGAGCCGTATACCGCAGTGGGCGGCGAAATGGAGGGCAAAGGAGGCGTGCAAACTGCCAGCATGTCCAGGGTAGAACTGTATCTCGGCGGAAGGTATTATACAGTAATGGCATACAATATCGGCGGCAACAACTATTTTAAACTGCGCGACGTAGCTACCTTGCTGAACTTCGGTGTTGACTGGGACGGAACGAAGAATACTGTCTCGATCGATACGAGCAAGGCGTACACGCCATAAGAACATAATAATCTATGATAAATTTACATATTGTGTCGTCCCCAATAATAGCGTATAATCAACATATGGATTGAAAGGGGGTGCTTTATGTTACCGACAGGATTTGATACTCTTGATGATAGATACTCGGAGATTACACAGGAAATAGAGGCGCTATCGAAGATTTGCGTTGAAAACAGCGCGATCCAACCGGAGCTTTACCGTGAATATAAGGTCAACAGGGGCTTGCGCGATTTGAACGGCAACGGTGTGTTGACCGGTCTTACGGAGATTTCAGAGATACAAGCTTTCGACACGTCGTCCGGCGAGAAGACGCCTATGGACGGCAGGTTGTTCTTTCGCGGGGTGAATGTTGAGGATCTGGTGCAGGGCTTCATCACGGAGGATCGTTTCGGCTTCGAAGAGACCACATATCTACTCATTTTCGGCAAACTGCCCGATAAGAAGCAACTTGCGGATTTTACGCGATTGCTCGAAAAATACAGAACCTTACCGACGAGTTTCGTGCGCGATATCATTATGAAGGCGCCGAACGCGGATATGATGAATACGCTGGCGCGAAGCGTCCTTACGCTGCATTCATATGATACAAAGGCGAACGACGTCAGTATACCGAATGTACTGAGACAGTCGCTGCTGCTCGTCGCGGTATTTCCGCTGTTGTCCGTCTACGGTTATCAGGCGTTTAGGCATTACTTCGCAGGCGATGATCTGTTCATACATACGCCGAAGGCGGGGCTTTCCACGGCGGAGAACATATTGATCATGCTGCGCAAGGACAGTAAGTACAGCAAGCTTGAAGCGCGGATACTTGACGTCGCTCTGGTGCTGCACGCAGAGCACGGGGGCGGCAATAACTCGACATTTACAACGCACGTCGTATCGTCGTCAGGTACGGACACGTATTCGTCGGTCGCGGCGTCGATCTGCTCGCTTAAGGGGCCGAAACACGGCGGCGCGAATATAAAGGTCGTTCAGATGTTTGACGCGATTATGAAGACGGTGAAGGACTGGAATGACGATGAAGAGGTGGAGGCGTACCTTCACGCCTTGCTTTCCGGAGAGGCTTTCGACAAGGCGGGACTGATCTACGGCATGGGACACGCGGTCTATTCATTGTCGGATCCGCGGGCGAATATATTCAAGAAATTCGTTGAAAGTCTGTCGCGTGAGAAGGGACGTCATGACGAATACCTTCTATACAATAAGGTCGCGGAGCTTGCGTCAAAGGTGATAAGCGACGAGCGCAAGATATACAAAGGCGTCAGTGCCAATATTGATTTTTACAGCGGTTTTGTGTATAGTATGCTCGATCTGCCGCTGGAACTCTACGCGCCGATCTTCGCTATCGCGCGCATTTCGGGATGGGGCGCCCACCGGATCGAGGAACTTATCAACGCGGGCAAGATCATACGCCCCGCCTATATGAACGTGTGCAAACGCAGGGCGTATACGCCTTTAGAAGAGCGGTGAGGTGAAACCTGCCGCAACCGCAGAAGAAGGGTGGTGAGGTGAAACCTGCCGCGACCGCAAATAGAAGGGCAGCGGGCGCTTTGGTGAGGTGAACCGCCGCAACCGTCAATTATTAAATACGAACTTTTCAATGGCGAAGGCGACACCGTCTTCGTCATTTGATTTTGTCACGAAATCCGCCGCGGCTTTGGCGTTCGGCGTGGCGTTTGCCATTGCCACGCCAATACCCGCGAACTCCAGCATACTGGCGTCGTTGTCATTGTCGCCGCAGCTCAGGGTGTGAGACGGATCGATGCCGAGCATGCCGCAGAGCGCGGACATGGCGCCGGCCTTGCTCATGCCGCAGGCGCCTATCTCAAGGTTGAATCCGAGGGAAGTCGTCACTTCGATAGAACTACATTCTTCCAAAATATTCCATATAGACATTCTCCGCTCATCGTCTGCGAATATCAAGTTGACGACTTCGATCTTATCCTTCCTGTCCTCAATAAAGGCGGCCAGATTCTTTACGGGTTTCCGTGTCGCCTTATAATACTCAAGAAAGTCGTCGAAGACGCCAAAGGCGGCCATATCCCTGTAGTATATCTCATCGGTATATGGGCTGCCGTCATAGAATGCCTCCTTCATGAAAGAGGTGTCGGCTAAAAGCGGCTCTATTTGATCGATTCCCTCGGAAGGGATGAGTTTTTCATAGAGCTTTTCCCCGCTTGAAAGGTCGAAAATAAGTGCGCCGTTACCGCATATCAAGTAACGGGCGCCTAAATCCAAAATCTCAGCAGAGACAGTTGATTTCGCACGGCCTGTAGCAGGTGCCACTATTATGCCCATTTCTATCGCCCGTTCAAGGGCTTTACGATTAGTCTCGGAAAGCTTTCCTTCCGAATTGAGAAGAGTTTTATCTAAATCTAATGCAATCAATTTAATATCTGACATTTTCCCCATACTGCCGCCTTGCGGCATCCTTTCATGTTATCTATATTATGCGCTGCCGTTTGTCATAACGGCGCGTCGCACAGATATCGCCTATTGGCATTACGCGTCGCCGCTTGCGCCGCCGCTGTTTGCGCTGCCGCTTGCGCCACCGCTGTTTGCGCCGTCGTCAGTGTCTGCGTCCGTGTTGTCAACCGCGCTCATATCGATCCGCAATTGCTCGAAATCCGGGGATTCCGCGTCGTCATTATCCTGTATGGCGCTCTCTATATCCTCGATTTCGGGCAGTTCACCCAGGCTTTCGAAGTTGAAATGCCGGAGAAACTCTGCGGTCGTGCCGTAGAGTATGGGCCTGCCTATGGCGGCGGATCTGCCGACCTCATCCACCAGACCCTTTTTCATCAGGCTTTCTAATGTTCTTTCGCATTTGACGCCGCGAATGGCGTCGATCTCACCCTTTGTCACGGGCTGGCGGTAGGCGATTATCGCAAGTACTTCTAAGGCTGCTTGTGAGAGGCGCTTTTCCTTTATAGGGGTGCAGAGCCGCCGCAGATACTCGTAGTTGCCGGGGGCGGTCACGAACTGAAATGTCATATCAATTTCGCGGATCCTGACACCTCTGTCCGCCGCTTGGTATTCAGCTTGTAATTCCTTGAAATACCCATACGCCGTTTGTTTATCGATGCTCATGACGTCCGCCGCCGCCTTGACTTCAAGCGGGTCTCCCCAGACGAACAGCATAGACTCGAACGCGGATTTAATCTCTTTTTTGTCAGGCATTTTCCGCCTCCTTATTTTCACGCAATTCAACAGTTATATCTGAGAAGCTTCGCCGCTGCCGCGCTCTTATGAACTTGCTCCGGATCATTTCAAGCACCGACATAAATGTGAGCACTTCCTCATAGCGGTCGTTTTCGTTTTCCAGGAGTTCACGAAAATTCAGCGATTTAATCTTCCGCGTTTTGAAGATAGTCTTTATGGAAATGATCTTGGATTCCATAGTCTTCTGCTGCTGTTCAACTCGTTCATAACGCCGTCTCACCTCGTCGATTCGGCGTTTTTTGCTTATGAACGCTCTGAAAGCGCTGATGAAATGTCCGATATCCATTCGGAGATATATATCCGGTTCATCCGTGTAGGGACTGAGATCCTCCGTGGGTTTTTCGAATATCATTCCCGCGTATTCTTCCTGTTCCATGAGGAGTTCAGCCGCCATTTTGTATTTCTTATACTCAAGGAGTTTCTGCACCAGTTCAGAGCGCGGATCCTCGTCGCTCACGGCCTCGTCGGCCTTGACCCTCGGCAGCAGCATTTTTGATTTCAGCTCGATCAAAGCGGCGGCAAGTACCATAAACTCTCCGCTGAGCGCCAGATCCCGCGACTGCATATCTTCGATGTACGCCAGATACTGGCGGGTGATCTCGGAAACCTGGATATCATAGATGTTCATCGCGGCCTTTTCGATCAGGGATACAAGCAGATCAAAGGGACCTTCATAAATTTCAAGTTTGACTTTATACGCCATATTTGATTCCCCTTATGGTATGGGATTGATTAACGCGGGTTTGTGGTTCTAGTTGTGGTTCTAAAGGAGGCTTCTGAAAATCTGCCGTCCGGATGCCTTGCAAAGGGGTTTGGAAGCCACCTTAAATAGTTTAACATACTTAAAGGGTCGTGCGGAAATAAAGTTTATAAATTCGGTATGGAAATTTTTAACAAATTTCCGACATGAATTAGAGGCGATGCGGTTTCGCTATTAAAATTAAAGTTTTTGTTGATTGACGGATAGTATCGCATATGGTACTATATTGGCATAGGAAAGTGATAAAGATGCCTAACGTGGATAAGATAATCGAAAAAATGAAGCGCCAGCCGAATGGCATAGTCATGCCGGAGGCCGACAAAGTTCTAACTGCCAAGGGGTATAAGTTCGTCCGGCAAAAAGGCTCTCACTGCCACTACATCAATACAAGCGGCGATGTTATTACAGTCAAGAAAGACAATCCGCTAAAGGCTGTATATGTCAAAGATATTTTAAACCGGATATTATAAAGGAGCTTATCCAAATGAAGGTACACGAATATTTGAAACTTCCATATAACTACATCATCAAGCCTATACATGACGAAAGCGGTTTCTACTTCCATGCAACCGTGTTAGAATTTGATGGTTGCCAAAGTACAGGGGAGACATTCCAAGAAGCCTACGATGGTCTTATGGAAGCTATGGAGGGTTGGATTGAAACCAAGCTTGAAAATGGTTTTTCCGTCCCTGCTCCACTGGATAGCGATAGGTTTAGCGGTAAATTTCTCATTCGGCTTCCAAAATCACTACATGCCCGTCTTGCCGTTGAAGCCGAGAAAGAAGGGGTTTCTCTCAACCAGTACACGCTTTACAAGTTGAGTCATTAGATGCCTGTAGGCAGCTTATCAAGCGGCACAATAAAGTTACAGCGAATCTTGCCAAGAAGTGATCAAGCAAGGAGTAGGAAGAAAAATAACGCTTAACCAATTTGATGAATGATACCCTAACGCCATATTTGAGCAAATATTTTAAAAAATCCTTAGACGCAATAATCGGGATTTTAGGCATTTGCAATGCCCATTGTAACAGAATCCTCAATGACAAGTTCAGGGACATAACCATCAAGATACAAGGCGATCGCTTCGAGCATGTTTGCCTTGATTTCTTCGATAGTATCCCCCTGTGTGTTGCAACCCTTTAGAACTGGGCATGTGGCCCAGTAGGAACCGGTTTCGCTATCCTTATGAATGATGATTCGGAATGTTGTCATTTCGTCCATGGCGCCACGCTCCTTTGCTTGTTTCGAACCACAGCCTCGTGTGGAGACCGACTATTTAATTTCATTATACCCAAAACAGGGACGGTGTTCAAGATTTTATTTGATTGTGATCATCGTCTGCTATGCGGAAATAAAGTTTGCAAAATTACGCGAAAATTTTGCCGTCAATTAAAGGGAGCTTCTAAGCGCCATATTGATAAAATGGACGACATTGGTTATAATAATTAAAAAAGAGAGAAACGCAATTTCAAAAACTCTTGCTTCCGGTGAGAGAAACGCAATTTCAAAAACTCTCGCCGCCGGTGAGAGAAAGGCAGTTCCTTAGATGAGTAGCGGATAGGAGCGGGTAATGGATTACACCCTCATGCACAGAGAAATGCCTGTCATGGAGATCGAGATAGACGAAGAGACCGGCGTAATCAGTAAAATCGGTGAGCTTATTAATGCGCCGCATCTTCCTGTCGGGCTTAAAATGGTTAATGGGATTCCGAGTCGTCGAGCGCTTAACGAGTGGTGGACGGGGCGGGCTATCCCGGCAAGCAGGGTGGGACTTCGCGATGCGCTGAAACGTATGAATGTGTCCTCGCCGCAATTTCTGTTGACGAGGTGTTTTGGCTTGTCGCTCTCGGATCAGTACTGGGTGCGCTCCGAAAAGAAGTTGATCGAATGGAAAGACGTGAATTTTTTCGACAATGCGTTTTCGGATGACGTCGGTGAAATTCTTTTCGGCGGAATGTCGGTCGGCAGACCGGATCTAATGTCGCCGGACAATACTTCGGACGGATGGCTCAAGAAGAAGTGGATTATAGTTAACGGCGAACGCTGGTTGGTAAAGGACGGAAGTCCGGCGTTTTACCAGGAACCGCTTAATGAAGCGCTGGCAAGCGCGATTATGCGGCGACTGGGTGTGGCTCACGCGCATTACAATATTGTGTACGAGCACGGACGACCGTTTTCGGTATGCGCCGACTTTGTAGGCTCTGAGACTGACCTGGTATCCGCACGGAGTATAATAAGCACGGCGAAGAGACCGAAACATATATCGGAATACAGGCACTACCTGGATTGTTGTGAACGTCTGGGCATACCCGGCGTAGAGCAAAGCCTTAATGAAATGCTGACGGTCGATTTTCTGATTGCGAATACAGATCGGCACTTCAATAATTTCGGCGCGATACGAAACGCCGAGACCCTTGAATGGATTGGCGCGGCGCCTGTGTTCGACTGCGGCGCATCAATGTATTACGACAGGCTGACTGAATTGATAAACCCCCGGCTTCCGGGTGAGAGCAAGCCGTTTTGCCCGTCACATGATGAGCAGATAAAACTTGTTACAGATTTTGGATGGCTTTCGATGGAGTCGATGCACGGTATCGACGAGGAATATTCTGATATACTGAAGGGCAGTGAATATATAGACGGCGCCCGCCGGGCCAACCTGTGCAGCGCTATTGAAACGCGGGTGGGGATTTTGCGGGATATCGTCGCCGGGGCTTTTTAAACACTAGCCTTTGAGATTGATAAGATTGAAGAATATGAAAAAACTAAGGATGCGCCACATTTTCGGTTTGATTGATGCATGTTCGGAGCTTGCCTATAAAAGTCCCGGAGAGGTATTAAGGGCGGACGGCGCTTAAAAGCTATTTTTAGTGCGCCGCTCGCCGATTTTTATTAGCCGCCGGGTTTACATGCGGTCTTACTTGCGTTTGCTCTCCTTCGGCGTGACGCATACGCCTTTGGCGCGGCAGACGACTATAGGTTCGTCGAGTGAATCCGCCGCCGACGGGCTGATGTCGGGTCTGGCAGCGACGACCTTTCTGGCTTCGAATTTCATCTTTCTCGAGGTGTTACCGATCTCGGTAATCTCGCCATAGGCTTCGATGTAGTCGCCCGCGTAGATCGGCGCGAGGAATTCAACCTCATCATAGCGCAAGAATAAGCCCTCGTCTCCGTCGAGCTTGATAAGCAGTTCTGTGGCGACGTCGCCGAACAGATGAACCGAATGAGCGCCGTCAACTAAACTGCCACCGTAGTGCGCATCTTTGTGGGACATCCGCAGTCTCAATAAACTTGTAATTTTTTCCATCTTCTACCCTCCTGACATATGATATAACATAAAGCAACTGATTGGGACATCCGGCAAAATTCGCGTAAGATCCCCCTTGCAAACCGATAAAAACGGTCATTTTGTTATGCTTAAAATGCAAATAACGTGCCATAAGCGCTGAAACCGCGCCCGGCGTGTACAACAGATGTTTCGGTTTTTCAATCTTCACACTGAACCGCAAACTGAGTCATAATCGGTTCAATATTGACGGGATTGAACCTGAATCTGTTCATCGGCATAGCGCTGACGGGGTGTTTATGAGGATGGGGGCGGCGTGAAATGCGGCCTGCATTTTAGTCTGACGCGGAATATCAAGCAGTGTACAGGAGGCGGCACAGGCGCCATATGGCGGCGAAGCCGGTGGCACGGCATTTGCATGTAGTAAATGTAAGAAAACTATATTGCTCTAGTGCCGCGCGGCCTTTAAAAGTTGCCAGATTGTCGGAAATCGCGGGGTACTAGGTAAGCCTGATAATAAGTTCGAGGAATAAACGGCTTACGTTTCGCCGGCTGTGATGGTCGGCAAGAAAGGAGATTAGAGATGAAGAAAGGATGCCCGTTCGGAACACACAGAGTTATTTCCCCGAAAGGCGTTCTGCCCCAACCGGCGGACGTGATTGATAACACGATGGAGATTTATGACAATGAAGTCCTCATTGATGTGCAGACTTTGAATGTCGACTCAGCCAGCTTCACGCAGATCGAAAAGCAGGCGGGCGGAGACATTGAAGAGATCAAGAAGATCATGAAAGGCATTGTCGCAAAGGCGGGCAAGCATAAGAATCCCGTTACAGGTTCGGGCGGTATGCTCATAGGCACGGTCAAGGAGATAGGTCCTGCGTATGAAGGTCCCCTGAAGGTGGGTGATAAGCTTGCTACATTGGTTTCACTCTCATTGACGCCGTTGGTGATCGAGGAGATCTTGGACGTTAGACCTGCTATCGATCAGGTGGACATCAAGGGTCAGGCGATACTGTTCCAGAGCGGGATATATGCGGTGCTTCCGAAGGATATGCCTGAAACGCTGGCCTTATCGGCCTTGGATGTGGCGGGCGCTCCGGCGCAGGCGGCGCGGCTCGTGCAGGCCGGAGATATTGTCGTGGTTATCGGCGGCGGCGGCAAGTCGGGCTTGCTGTGCCTGCATGAGGCGAAGAAGAGGGCAGGCGTGACAGGAAAGGTCATTTGCGTCGGCGGGAGCGAAAAATCGACTGAAAGAGCAAGGAAATTGGGGTTGGCTGATGAGTATTTCCCGTTTGACGCTACAGATGCCGTGGGACTTTATAATAAGGTCTCTGAATTGACGGGCGGAAAGCTGGCAGATCTTGTGATAAACTGTGTTAATATTGAGAATACTGAAATGGCGTCAATACTGGCGTGCAGGGATCGCGGAACTGTGTATTTCTTCTCAATGGCGACGAGCTTTACGAAGGCAGCTTTAGGCGCCGAAGGCGTAGGCAAAGACGTGAACATGATCATTGGCAATGGATATTGCAAGGATCACGCGGATATAGCGCTCCAGGTTCTTCGCGAGAACGAGGGACTGAGGAAACTTTTTGAAGAAATGTATGCGTAAGTGATAGAACGCGGCGCCGGGGTTCTGACTTAAAGCCCGACGCCGTAATTTTATCAATGGCGAGTAATGAAGGCGGAATATGAGGAGATTTTGTGATGAGTAAGATAAGGAATTGGAAAGATGTACCTCTCTGGAAAGATGTCAGCGATGCGGATTGGAATGATTGGCGGTGGCAGATCAGAAACAGGTTGTCAAGTGTAGATGAGATCAAACAGATCGTCAACCTGACGCCGAAGGAAGAAGAGGATATCGCGAAGGTAATGGACGGCTTCCGTGTGGGCATTACCCCGTATTATGCCTCTTTGATGGATCCGGACGACCATAGATGCCCGGTCAGGATGCAGGCAGTGCCTATATTGTCGGAAACCCACAGAGGCGAGGCGGATATGTTGGATCCCCTTCATGAGGACGAGGATTCGCCCGCTCCGGGATTGACACACAGGTATCCCGACAGGGTGCTGCTGCTTATAACGGATCAGTGTTCTATGTATTGCAGGCACTGTACAAGGCGCAGGCTCGCGGGCGAGAATGACGGCGCAAGGAGCAGAAGCGATATTGAAAAGTGCATTGAATATATACGCAAGACGCCGGAAGTGCGGGATGTGCTGCTCTCGGGCGGCGACGCTCTGTGCGTTTCGGATGAGATGCTGGAATTCGCTATAAGTGAATTGAGGAAGATACCCCACGTGGAGATCGTGAGAATCGGCTCCAGGACGCCTGTTGTAATGCCGATGCGTATAACCGACGACTTGGTGAATATGTTGAAAAAATACCATCCTATATGGCTGAATACGCATTTCAATCACCCGAAGGAGATGACGGAGGACGCGATTAAGGCGGTGACGAAGCTGGCGGACGCGGGTATTCCGCTGGGGAATCAGAGCGTGTTGCTGCGTGGTTTGAACGACTGTCCGCACATCATGCGTGAACTGGTGCATGTGCTGGTGAAGAACAGGATAAGACCGTATTATATCTATCAATGCGATCTTTCGCTGGGCATTGAGCATTTCAGGACGAAGGTGTCGAAGGGTATAGAGATAATCGAAGCGCTGCGCGGGCATACGTCGGGCTTTGCTGTTCCGACCTTTGTAGTGGACGCTCCGGGCGGCGGCGGGAAGACGCCTGTGATGCCGCAGTATATGATCTCGCAGATGCCTGACAGGGTGGTGCTCAGGAATTATGAGGGCGTGATAACTACCTATACGGAACCGCGTCATGAAGTTGATGTTGAGTGTACATGCGATTATTGCACAGGCAAGAAGAGCTATCATTATGAGGGTGTTGCGGCGCTGGTCGAAGGCGATAGGCTTTCTCTGGAGCCGGAGGGCCTGCTGAGACATACAAGAAATAAAAAATAGAACCCGCAGGCGCTGGACGGCGGAGATAGCATAGGATCAGGCGGCGGATGAGGGCTTGAAAGGTGTGATAATGGGACTGTTACGCGAGATTTCAAGTAAATATAGGGTCGTATCGGTGATAGGCATGGCCAAGAACGCCGGGAAGACTACCACACTTAATTATCTCATCGCGGAGGCCGAGGACGAGGGTCTGCGCCTGGGTATAACGTCCACCGGCAGAGACGGGGAAACGGTTGATCTGGTGACGGGTACGGAAAAGCCCAAGGTGTTTCTCCCGGAGGACGCTATCGTAGCCCTGCCGTCGGAGCTCTATGAGCTTTCCGATGCGGGGCTTGAGATATTGCGCTTGACGGAGCATTCGACGTCTATGGGACAGGTGATGCTCTGCAGGGTTGCAGAAAGCGGATATGTGCAGATCGCGGGGCCGGTGTCGACGTCCGGGCAGAAGGAAATATGCGCGGAGATGCTTGGTCTGGGCGCGGAGATGGTGCTTATAGACGGCGCCATCGACCGGAGGGCTATAGCCAATCCGGAGGCGTCGGATGCTGTGATACTGGCGACGGGAGCGGCGCTTTCGCGCAGCATGTCTAAGGTGGCGGAAGAAACGGCATGTGTAGCCGAGCTTTACGGTCTCCCCGAGATCGATGAGGCATGGATGAGGGATGAAATCCTGAAAGAATCAAATGCGGGCAAAATCATCATCTTCAAGGGTGATCGCGCCAGGGTGTCAGAGCTTAAAACGGGACTAGCCGCAGGCGCGGCGCTGGGCAATCTGATAAAAAAGGATGAGGGGTATGTGTATATACCCGGAGCCTTGACGGGCAGCGTCATAGCAGGTTTGCCGACGGACGTTCTGCGAAACACCGCTATCATAGTCGCCGATCCGACACGTATATTTCTGGACAGAACGGAGTGGATGCGGCTTAGAAAAAAGGGACTTAGGGTTTTTCTGATGGCGGGGGTCAAGATCGCCGCGATAACTGTGAATCCTTGGTCGCCGGAGGGTTATTCCTTCGACAGCGACGCCCTTGTAGAGAGCATCGGCGCTTTCGTGAGCGGAATACCTGTTATCGACATCAGGAAGGGTAAACGCGATGAAAATTTCAAGTGAAAGGACGAAGCGAGAAATCGGGTTTCCGGAAATATTGGCGGGAATCAGCCCTTCCACACCGTTTGGCAAGAAGAGGATGGCGGATATGAAGCCATATTTGCCCGGTGATGAAGCACGGCTGGAGGGTGAATTTGACAGACTTGAAAAAATTTGCTATATATTGCTTGCTTACAAAGAAGAAACAGATAAGATCATAAGTATATTTTCGCACTTCAAAGAGATATCGGCGACGTTCAGGAAGAGCAAGGATGAAGTGCTGTCTACGATAGAATTGTTTGAGGTAAAGCGTTTCCTTTTATATACGGACGAACTCAGAAGCATTTGTGAAAGAATCGGTGTGGATATGCCGGGCAGTTTTTTAACGGAGGATACGACGGAGTTGCTTAGCGAGTTGGATCCGGAGGGGAACAGATTGCCGACGTTCTATATATATGATTTCTTTTCAGAGAAGCTGGCGGAGCTGCGTGGTGAGAAAAAGGGGCGGGAACGCGATTACCGCAGTGAGCAAAAGCGGCTTGCGGCGGAGCTTCAAAGGGAATATGGCATAACGTTGACGCCGAAGTTCGATCTTACTGTCGCCAGGAGCGACGCGGCGAGGCTTGAGGCGGCGGAACATGCGGCAGCGCTGCAGCGGGGCGACGAGGACAATTTCTCGGTCACATTTAAGCTCAGAGCCGGGGAAAAGGGACGCGGTCTGCAAGCAGAGATTGATGAGTTGTCGGCCTTGATAGAGGACGAGGAGTTTATCGTCAGAAAGAGATTGACTAAATTAGTCAATAAACATTCTAAGAGGCTGATAAAGAATTGCCAGCGAATCGGGGAGCTTGATTTCGTGATGGCAAAGGGGATTTATGCGGTAAAACATTCGTGTGTGCGTCCAAAGATTGTGAGGATCCACACACTGAGGATAGAAGAGGGAAGGTATCTTCCTTTAGAACGCTTTCTGAAAAGCAAGGGACAGGAGTACAACCCGGTAAGCATAATCCTTGATGAAGGCGTTACATGCATTACCGGCGCCAATATGGGCGGCAAGACCATTTCGATGAAGTTGGCGGGACTTGTGGCTATGATGGTGCAGTACGGGCTATTCGCGCCGTGCAAGTCGGTTTTCGCCGGGCTCTCGTCGTCTATACATATATTAATAGGCGACAGTCAGGATATTCAAAGGGGGCTTTCGAGTTTCGGCAGTGAAATGGAGGAGTTGAACAGGATACTCACGGACAGCGGTGATAGGGCGATGATATTTATAGATGAGATAGCGGGTTCCACGAATCCGCAGGAAGGGCGCGCTCTCACCAAGAGTCTGCTGAAATATCTCTCGAACAAGCCTTATATAAGCCTGATGACGACGCACTTCGATCATGTGGCGGATGGGCAGCAGGGCATTGTGAATCTGCGGGTTCGGGGACTTGCGGACGCGGATTTCGATAAACTCGCCGGCGTACTTAAGACGGCGGGTATGAAGGAACGGATAGAGATATTGACGAGGTTGATGGACTTCAGGCTTGAACGTGTAGGCGGCGACGTGGAAATCCCCAGAGAGGCGCTGCGTATAGCGGAGATCCTTGGCTTGAAGGATGAGATAATAGAAGGCGCGAGGGAAATACTCAAAGCGGACGTACAGCCAGGCGCGATGGAAATGTTCAAAGCGGACGTGCAGTAAGGCGCGAGGGGAATGTTCAAAGCGAATGTGCGGGCAGGCGCGGACGGATCGTCGGCGATGTGAAAAATAGAGGGCGGATGTATAAAGTCCGTATGTTAAATAGAACTTATCCGAAAGGAGACAGACAAATGAGCAAACTAAATCTTGACCCGAAAATAATCGACAGCGCGCGAAACTGCGCGGGCAGTGTTGCGGGCAGCGTGCAGGAATTCATAGACAAGCACACCACGGTCAGCACGGAGAGAACCATCGCCAGGCTGCTCGGCATCGACGGTGTGGACGAAGTGGAGTCGCCGCTTCCTAATGTGTTGGTCGATCAGTTGAAGGACGCGGGTGTGCTTGACAGGGGCGTGGCGTACTGGATAGGCGGCGCTATGAAGGCGACAGGCATGAGGCCGCAGGAGATCGCGGAGGATGTGGCAACCGGCAAGTTGGACATGACAAAGCTGCCGGCGGTTTCAGCCGATGAGGCTCTGGCGCAGGTGCTGCCTATAGTCCATGAGTCGCTGAAGAAGATCAAGCTGCAGCGCAAGGCGCGAGAAGATATGATAGAGACTATAGGCGAGGGACGCAGACCTTATCTATATGTTATAGTCGCAACCGGCAATATCTATGAAGACGTGGTGCAGGCGCAGGCTGCCGCCAGACAAGGCGCTGACATAATAGCGGTCATAAGGACGACGGCGCAAAGTCTGCTCGACTATGTGCCATACGGTCCCACGACAGAAGGCTTCGGAGGAACCTATGCCACACAGGAGAATTTCCGTATTATGCGTACTGCTCTTGATGAGGTGGGCAAGGAAGTCGGCAGGTATATTAGACTTTGCAATTATTCGTCGGGCATGTGTATGCCTGAGATCGCCGCGATGGGCGCGTTGGAACGCTTGGACGTGATGCTCAATGATGCGCTCTATGGCATATTGTTCAGGGATATCAACATGCAGCGCACGCTGGTCGACCAATATTTCTCAAGAGTGATAATAAATTACAGCGGAATAATATTCAACTCGGGCGAGGATAACTATCTTACGACGGCGGACGCCTTTGAAGAGGCGCATACGGTGCTTGCGTCGCAGTTTATCAACGAGCAATTTGCGGTATTGGCGGGGATACCAGAGGAACAGATGGGTCTGGGACACGCCTTTGAGATGGATCCCAATATAGAGGACGGATTCCTCTATGAGCTTGCGCAGGCGATAATGGCGAAGGAGATATTCCCGAGGGCGGCGCTGAAGTACATGCCGCCGACGAAATTCATGACGGGTAATATCTTCAAGGGGCATATTCAGGACGCGCTGTTCAACATGATAGCCGTCTGGTCGGGGCAGTCCCTGCAGCTTTTGGGGATGCTCACGGAGGCCATTCACACACCGCATCTGCAGGACAGATTCTTGTCAATAGAGAATGCTTCTTACATTTTCAATAATGCACGGCATCTGGGTGATGAGGTGGAGTTCAAGAAGGACGGGATTATCCAGAAACGCGCCCAGGAGGTGCTGGCCGAGGCGGAGCGCTTGCTCAAGCAAATAGAGAAGGAAGGCCTGTTCGCCACTATCGAACAAGGTAAATTCGGAGGGGTGAAGAGAGCCAGAGACGGCGGAAAGGGTCTTGAGGGCGTGGTCGTCAGACACAGCGATTATTTCAACCCCTTTATCCCGTTAATGATGCAGTAGCGCAGCGGGCGAATGTTGCGGCGGGAGCCAGGTGACGCGCAAGGTGCAATGTCGCGGCAGGCGGCCGGACGGCGCCAGATGTAGTGCCGAAATGGGCACTTGGACGGCGCACAAGATGGGAACAGTATAATTATTTTGCTGCCATAAAGCGGCAGAACGGAGGCAAAAATGGCTGGTGATATAGCGACCACCAAGGTCGATCTGACAAGGGTTAAGCCTTATGGGGATACAATGAACGACGGCATGACCGAGGTGACGTTCACGTTGCCCGTCCCCTACGGACCCGAGGCGGATGAGGCGGCTAAGCAAATCGGTTCCAAGATGGGGCTAGATGAAGCAAGCGTCGCGTTTTCAAAGGATCTGGGGCAGGGCTTTACATTCTTTGTAATGTACGGGAAATGTCAGCATACGGTGGATTTCACCACTATAAAGGTGGCGAAAGCGGATGTTGAGATTATGAGTCGTGAAGAGTGTCAGGAATATATTTTGAATAATATAAAAAGAAATGTTATAATAGTAGGCGCGACATCGGGCACGGACGCGCATACTGTAGGCATAGACGCTATTATGAACATGAAGGGGTTCCATGGGCATTACGGGCTGGAAAGATACAAGGGCATCGAGGCCATAAATATGGGTTCGCAGGTGCCGAATGAGGTTTTGATCGCGAAGGCGATAGAACTGAACGCCGACGCGATAATCGTTTCGCAGATAGTAACGCAGAAGGATGTACATGTAAAAAATCTGACCAATCTGGTTGAGTTGATTGAGGCCGAGGGGATTCGCGACAAGATTGTACTGTGTTGCGGAGGACCGCGTATCTCGTATGAATTGGCGCAGGAACTCGGCTATGACGCGGGATTCGGTTCCCACACATATGCGGAGGATGTGGCGTCATTTATACTTACTGAAATGGTGCGGAGGAATTTAATATGATCGACAAGATTAAGACGGCAGACGAGGCGGTGGCGGTGATCGGAGACGGGGCAAGTGTCATGATAGGTGGATTTATGGCCTGCGGAACCCCCGAGATTCTCATCGACGCGCTTGTTCGCAAGGGATCGAAAAACCTGACTATTATCTGTAATGACGCGGGTGTTCCCGGCAGGGGCGTGGGCAAGCTTCTTTCGAACGGTCAGATAAAAACCCTGATCGCGTCCCACGTCGGCTTGAACCCCGAGGTTGCGCGGAGAATGAATACAGATGTACCTGAGGATAAGCTTGAATGCATACTGGTTCCTCAGGGTACATTGGCTGAAAGGATAAGAGCGGGCGGCAGCGGTCTCGGAGGCTTTCTTACGCCGACCGGCGTCGGAACCATCGTCGCGGACGGCAAACAGGTGATCAATATCGAAGGGAGGGATTATTTGCTTGAACTCCCTCTAAAGGCTGATTTTGCGTTTATACGCGGAACAGTTACGGATAAATTCGGAAATACAATATATAACGGTACGACAAAGACCTTCAATCCGATGATGGCTACTGCGGCGAAGCACGTGATAGTCGGCGCTTGCAAGATCGTAGAGGTCGGGGAGATCGACCCTAATAATGTCGCCACATCCGGGATATTTGTTGATGTTATCGTAGGAGGTGAGCAGCAATGGCAGATATAAAAGCTGTGATCGCGGCGCGTGTAGCGAAGGAACTTAAAGACGGCGACGTCGTAAATCTTGGAATCGGTCTGCCTACTATGGTAGCGGATTATCTGCCGGAAGGGGTCAGTATAATACTGCAGTCCGAGAACGGCATAATGGGCATGGGTTCGGCCGCTGAAGCCGGGAAGGAAGATGTGGACGTCGTGAACGCCGGCGCTCAGTATGTTACCATAAATCCGGGCGGCATGTTCTTCGACAGCGCCACTTCATTCGGGATCATCAGAGGCGGGCATGTAGACGCGACGGTGCTCGGAGCGCTGGAGGTGGACGATAAGGGGAATTTGTCTAACTGGATCGTGCCGGGAAAGATGGTGCCGGGCATGGGCGGCGCGATGGATCTGGTAGTGGGTGCGAAAAAGGTGATAATAGCCATGACCCACATGCAGAAGGGTAAGCCGAAGATCTTGAAAGAGTGCACCCTTCCGTACACCGCCGTAGGGGTGGTGAATCTCATCATTACGGAAATGGGCGTTATGGAGATCACCCCTGAGGGGATCGTTCTGAAGGAAATACATCCGGACTTCACACCGGAACAGGTGCAGGAAGCTACAGAAGCGAGGATTATCATAAGTCCTGATCTTATTCCTATGAGGTAGATGATGCTGTTATGAAGCGGTCGCTGTTATCGGCGGCCGTTTTTTAATTTCAGAATTTGTTGGAAGATGTCAAAATCATACTTGAACAGATGTTCTGGATATGTTAAAATAAGAACATAGGTTCTTAATGCGATCTTCTGAAAGGGGCGGATATGGACGGAGTGATTTTTGAAAAGCTGAAGATCCTAAGCGACAGTGCAAAGTATGACGTCTCCTGCGCGACCAGCGGGGTTGATCGCACAAATGTCGGTCGCATTGGTAACGCCTGCGCCGCCGGGATATGTCATTCGTGGACTGCCGATGGCAGATGCGTCAGTCTTCTCAAAGTGCTGTTTACAAATAAATGTGTTTACGACTGCAAGTATTGTGTGAACAGGCGCAGTGCGGATGTTTCACGGGCTAGCTTCGAACCGCAAGAATTGGCGGCGCTCACTATGGAATTCTACCGCAGAAACTATATTGAGGGATTATTCTTGAGTTCGGCGGTTGAAGTTTCACCGGATGAAACGGCTGAAAGGATCTATCGCTGCTTGAATATGCTCAGAGAAGAATATCAGTTTGCGGGATATATACACGCAAAGATAATACCTGGGGTGTCCCCTGAGATAATTCACCGTATAGGCATGGTAGCCGATAGGCTCAGCGTTAATATAGAACTCCCGTCGCAGGAAAGTCTTTCCAGGCTGGCGCCGCAGAAGAAGAGCGGGGGCATATTCAGACCGATGAGGCAGATAGAACAGACGCTGGCAGAGCAGAAAACGCTTAAAGGGGCAGGAAACATGGGGCATTTCGCCCATTTGGGCGCTAATATCGCAGCGGGCGATGGAAGCTTGACCGAAATGACAAGTTCGCAAAATCCCATAGCCGTAAAGGAGACGGGGAGAAAATACGCTGAGAGGTTTGCTCCGGGTGGACAGTCAACTCAGATGATCATAGGCGCTTCCCCGGAGAACGACAGGCAGATCATAAAGACATCCGAATCTCTTTACACGACATTTAAACTGAAACGGGTATATTTCTCAGCCTATATAGCGATCTCTGAAGCGCCGGAGCTGCCGGCGAGGTTCACGCCGCCGCAGTTGAAACGGGAACACAGGCTCTATCAGGCGGACTGGCTGCTGCGATTCTACGGGTTTCGCGCTGATGAGATATTGGATGAAAGGCATCCGTTTTTGGATACGGATCTCGATCCTAAGATAGGCTGGGCATTGCGCAACATCGAACTTTTCCCCATCGAAGTGAATAAAGCCAGTCTTGAAGAGCTACTGCGGATTCCTGGCGTAGGTACAGTATCGGCCATGCGGATCATTCGGCAGAGGCGAATTTCCGCCGTAAAGTATGACGACCTTAAAAAAATGGGTGTGGTGCTTAAACGAGCACGCTTCTTTTTCACATGCATGGGGCGTTATTATGGAGGGAAAGAACCGGATCCTGTATATATAAAGGGAATAATGCTTGACGCAGAGGGGATCAGGGATAATCTGACAGATAAAAAATCGTGGCAACAGATATCAATCTTCGATAATCATTTAGTGGAAAATAAGGCGGCGAATAATGAATTATCTATATGATAACACTTTTGAAGGCTTTCTCTGTTGCATATATGCGCATTATTATGATGAAAAAGCGGATGGCGTATTTCCGGTGTCAACATATCAAGAGGACATGCTTATTTCGCGCTGCATTATTGATACAGATGAGAAAAAGGCGGGGATAGTGTATGAAGCCATAGAAAATAAGATATCCAAGTATGATATCAAGAGGGTTTATACGGTGTTTTGTTCATCAATTCCGGGGAAGGAGACCATGCTTCTCAGATATATAAGCTTAGGATTTCATGAGGGCTCAAAGGTGGGCTTACTTTATGGAAATCCGGTAGTGTTTAATGTTCTTCAGATTGAAAAGAAGGTAGTCAGTGAAATTCACAGGATGTGCGGGCTGATTCGATTTTCTGAGATGACACGTGCGGACGCGCAAAACTCAAGAAGCATACTCTATGCGCCAATGGAACCGGATCATGACATCACTGAGTTTCTCGCGCCGCATTTTTGCGACAGATATAAAGAGGATCCGTTTATCATCCACGATAAGAGGCGGAACAAGGCATTGTTCGCGGCAGCCGGAGAATGGTATATAACAGATTTTTCGGCGGGGGACGTACTTATGGAAACGGATCCGGAGACGCAGTACAGGAAGCTCTGGAAGGAGTACTTTGAGACAGTAGCCATAAAAGAGAGAACAAATCCAAAATGCCAGCGGCGCTTTATGCCTGCAAGGTATTGGAGGAATCTGACTGAATGTTGCTGATGGTCAAAAAGCCCGAGTAGTGATGATATACAAGAAGTAAAGTTCAGCAATTATTCTTCTATAACTGCCAGCAGGATAGACTGGAGAAAAGGTTTTTCAAAATATAGGAACCTTCGATTTCGAGGTGAGAAAACGAGTAAAATGGCGGCAGCCATTTGATTAGCTGACTCTAACCAAATGGCTGAATGATGAGGTGAAGGCTTGCAATGTCTTATGGTTTTTTAATTTGTGCGGTTTGTGTATTTGTGTTTTATTTTGAGGAGTGATTTGTGCCGGAGAACCGGCATACAAGTTATTACTTGTCATGGCAGGAAAAGTAATAATATGCTCCACCTAGGTTAGCCGCCGCTAACAATTATAATTTACCACATTTTGAGCCGCCTGTCAATAAGAAATTTAAAAAAAGTTAAAAAGTTTTTGTGCCGTTAAAGTATCAATACATTACTTCGCCGAACTGAACAAATGCCCGAGCGCCACTATGTGGACGCCGTCGGAGCGTGTGTAGCTGTTTTCTCCCGCAGTGATGATATTGCATGAAATCAGATCGGAACGTCTTCTCTCCGTCAATCTGTTTTTCAGCCTTTTGAAATTTGAAACGGCAGCTTGGATAGCGCTTTCGCCTCCAAGCTTGACTTCGACCGCTGCGAACAATTTTGTTCGCATAATCCTCAACGGTAAGACCGCCGAAACCGCCGAGTTCCGCGTCTCTATAAAAAAGCTGCGCAAAATCCACCTGCATGGTGGATTCATTGCTTTCGCAAAGCGTCATGGGTTTGAGCGTAAGCCGAGAAAAACGCCCCGCTCCGGTATGGCGCGTTTTATCTTCACTCGGCGCGGCGGAACCCGTAAGAATGAACTGTCCTTGCTGCGAGCGCGCATCAATTTCATGCCGAACAGCGTTCCAAATGCTCGGAACAAGCCGCCACTCATCTATAAGACGCGGGGTGTCGCCGGACAATAGCGACTTAGGCGCTAGAGAAGCCTGTGTCAGAATTTGTTCCGACGCATCTAAACTAACAAAGCTGTTCGCATGATGAAGCGCGGTCGTCGTCTTTCCGACAGCGCGAGCTCCTTGCAAAAGAACCCCGCCTGACGCCTGCAATTTGCGCTTGATTAAACTGTCTATCAATCTGGGCGTGTATGTTTTCATTCTTAAATTATATCATGCGTTCACGATTTCGCAAGGTTTTCATTCACGATTTTGTAAGGTTTTCATTCACGATTTTGCAAGATACATAATGTACAGAAATAACGCCCCTACTGGAGCCTTCACAAATAGAATTCGCAAGCACAGAATTTGAAGTAAAATACTAAATACGCGCAAAATGGAACGTAACTTAGGTGCGTGGTGATGCAAAAAGGTGTATACTTGAAAGAGGCGACAGAGGGAGTTTAGCGTGAAAGTCTGTATTTCATCATTATTTGTGCCGCACGCGGCAGCGGCGGAAGGGTGGTTAAAATGTTACGGTTGAAGCTTATAAAACAGCTCTTGCTCGCATTTGGTATGGCGGTGCTGCTTACAGCGCTTACTATAGGATTTATACGATCGCCGCTAAATGATTCAGCTGATTTAGAAGCACCTGCAACTGATTTAGAATCACCGTCAGTCGATACTGTGGGTATGCTTATGCATGACGTCGTTACACCGCCGCTATGGCACTTTCTCGAACATGACGCTTGGGAGCCGCTTCCAAACGGCAACTCGCAGCTTTCCGTCATTGAAAATTCATTATTGGTATGTGAAGGCACGGTTGTTGACGCTATAGGCGAACTTCGCGGCTACGACGGATCGGAAGGCGAAAGGTCTTTGTGGTTCACTATCAATAAGGTGCAAATCAACAAGATACTGGCGATGACTCCGGAAGAGTCGAAAAACGTATTCGCCAGATCTCAGGCTTTAAATCCCGAGTCTGCACTGGGAGTATCGGATGAGGCAGCAAGACAAGAGTTAACTATAAACGTTGTCCAAGTAGGCGCCCTTGCGAATAGCGGGTATCGTTTTAATGTAATGGAAGACGCGCCATTACTAAAAAAAGGTAAGACTTATACCCTTTTTCTAAGCGCTTTTGATGATGGCAACTATGTCCCGGTAGGCGGCCGCTTTGGCGTCGCCAGGAACGAGTGTGGGATTCTGCATTTCACTAACGCACAGGCTGAAAAAATGATGATCCTGTTCGAAGGAAAGGCGAAAGACGCTGCCGCCACTGCCATCGCTTCATTAAAGCAGGATTTCCCTATGGATATTGAGGTAAACAACAGCAATATAAGCGCCCTTGATTTTATCTCCAGCATGCAGGACTAATACTGAGTTCAGAATTAGCGAAGAAATAGAATCAACAGGTACATAAATTTAAACGAAAGACGCCGCGCGGCGGCAGACGGGAGTTAATTATGAGCGGACAGGTAACAAACGAACAGGGCATGAGCGAGCAAGACAAGGCTAGATTTGCGGATATGATCGAAAGCAGCAAGGCGATTGTATTCTTCGGGGGCGCGGGCGTCTCCACTGAGAGCGGGATACCGGACTTTCGCTCTGAAACGGGGCTTTACAACGCTATGACTAAATACGGCTGCTCTCCGGAAGAGATAATTTCGCATTCTTTCTTCGTGCGAAAAACAGAGATATTCTATGAGTATTACAAGGAAAATCTGATATATCCGGACGCCAAGCCGAACAAGGCGCATCTCGCGCTGGCGAAATTCGAAAGAGAAGGCCGGATGAAGGCAGTGGTAACTCAGAATATTGACGGTCTTCACCAGTTGGCGGGGAGTAAAACAGTCTTTGAACTGCACGGGTCGGTGCTTAGAAATATATGCATGAAATGCGGCGAGGTGTATGATCTTGACTATATAATGGCGCCGGAAAACTGTGTCGATAAACACGGCAAGGCAGGCAGCGTTCCCTGGTGCAAGAAATGCTCAGGTATGGTGAAACCGGATGTGGTTCTGTATGAAGAAGCTCTGAATTACGGTATTATGATGAACGCTGAAGCCGCAATTAAGAGTGCGGATATGCTCATAATAGGGGGCACATCGCTTATGGTTCAGCCTGCAGCGAGTTTTATAAACTATTTCAAAGGTAAGTATCTCGTGGTGCTGAATAAGACGCATATAAGCTACAGCGACAGAGCGGATCTTGTGAGTTATGGACCGATTGGCGAGGCGCTCAGACAGTTTCTGTAACTGAGCGGCAGGATCAATCTTGTATCAGCGCCGAGCATAGCGGCGAGCGACAAGCCGGCGACAAGAGGGATGCTGATCTGTTCATATAAGACAGGCTTAAAAAGCAGCCACGCCAAAGGAAGCAGCGCCGCTGTGATTATGCCTGCCGCACCGCCGAATAACTCATCCCAGTGGTGCATAATACTGAAATCACCGATAACTTTATATTGCCGTTGGAACAATGCGTCCTCCCCGGATATTTCACCCCTTGCGATAGAGCGCCAAACGGAATATGGCGTTTCAATCCTTGTGGTATAGGGCTTGGCGGACGAACTCCAAATATTCGTCTGTTCGATTTCGAAGTTCCGGAACACCGAACAGTTCCCCCTGACCGCAAAGGATCTTGGCGTATTTATCGGCGCCGCAAAAATGGTCAAACATCGCCAAAACACCGTCGTAATTGTTCTCGGCAGTCCAAAAACCGCAGCTTAAGCAGTATGATAACTAAAACAAAATGCTTTTCCATTTTCAACCTCTCCCAAGCCAGTATAACACAAAATAAGGTGGAATTTAAAGTGGCAAGGTGTTTGTGACAGCCTTTCCTGATGATAAGACATTCAAGAGATTTTACGAGGAATTAGCGTGGGAAACTGAGGTGTGGATCGCGGATAAGCCGGATCATCTTATTCATCTTGACGGCGAACGGTTTTTGGTAGCAAGGAGATAATTATCAGGCATTTTATTGTAACCAACTGTAGCTCCAATAGTAAAATGAATAAAAAAATCCGGATAGCCGTCTAGCAGCAACCAGTAGGAGATGATTTCATTTATGTAAAATTTAAGTGCCTCTACTAGGTCGATATAGCACAAATCAGATCATTCATCCTCATTGTAATGTGTAATGCCGACGGCGTTGCTGACAGGCAGGACGATGGAAAGCCCTCTGCCTTCGGTATTGAGGCCGGCCGCCTTAACTATACCGTGTATTATCTTCTGGGTCTCGTCTCTGCGCACGAGTGTCATAACCACTTCTTTTTCGGGCTGTATGGATACAGCGAAAAACTTTTCAATCTCATGAATGCCGGTGCCGCGCGCATAGAAAACAGTGCCGCCGCGTGCGCCCGCCTCTCTAGCGGCGTCAACGACAACGTCCGCAAAACCGCGGTTGACTATTGTCATTATAAGAGAAAATTCAAAATTAGATGTATCCGCCATAATATCCTCCAATCCAGCGATATGACCATGTTTTTAAAGACGGCGTCAGTAAATGGTGCAATCTTCCGGCGACGCCTGTGGATGCAGTGCCCGTGGGCGCATCCTAAGGTTTAAGTATATGATTTTGCACACCGGATATGTATTTCAAGGCTATCGGTCCGCTGACCCCTGAAATGGGAACGGTGAAGGCGATGCCCTTGTCCGGCTTGTCAAGATCGAATTTGTAAAGCAAAATATTAAGTATTTCATGCGCGCGTTCTTCAGGCACTACACTTATGATAATATCCTTTTCGGTGCTGGTAAGCCCCAGCATATCCACCAGCGCGAGACCTGAGGCGCCGTAACCGACAGAAGACAGATTATAAGTAACCTTGCTTTCGCGCAGCGCTTGGACTATCTTATCGCCCTTGCCGCGATCTACAATAGTGATCAACACCTCAATCCGCTTCATAAAATCCGCGCAACGTTCCTGAAGCGGCTTCGCCGCGCTATCGGAAACGGGCGTCTCACTTGTTGGTTTGTTCATTTCATTAACTCCATTCTCTCGCCTGCTGCGATCACCGCCGTCGTACGCGCCGCCGTCTATGCCGCCGTCGTCCTCTCCACTGCGCTCGCTCGCTGCCGCCGTACTCACTGCCATCGTCATACCCGTAGTCTTTCGCGCCGTCGCCGTCTGCAATGTCGCCGCCGTCGTGGGTGGCGTCGTCCGCGTAACCGTTTCCAACACCGCCATCGTCCGTCGCCGTCGCGCGTCTACGGCCGCCCATGCGCCCAACATCGCTGTCACCCGCGCGTCCAACGCCCTTATCGTTCATAACAGCGCCGCCGCGATCCACATCGCCCGCGCTGCCGCGGCGCTCTGCGCCGTCCAGACCGCTATCCGCACGGCGAACTGTATCCGGAAGACGCATGCGATGTCGGCGCGAATCGAAATCAATGTAATCATTATCATCTATTATATCCTGCAGTTTCTCGCTTTGAACCTCGTCAAGCCATTCCGGACTGGCCAGGAATTCAGTGTCGGCGTCCATAATGGAGTCAAACGGGTAATAATAATCCGTTTGGATATCGTCGGACTGCCAACCGACAAAATCCGCCTCTTCTTCCATGTCGCTTCTCACTTCGAAGGCCTCCGCCTTCTCAGACTTGCTCGTCTTGAACTTGTAGATCATTCCCATGATCTGAATGGTGATAATGGGCGTCATAGCGACAAGCGCCACAAGTCCAAAGGCGTCGCGCATAACCATACCGCCTGAGCTGGAGCTTGCGCCTATCGCGAAGGGGAGCAGGAAGGTGGCCGTCATTGCGCCGGAAGCAACGCCTCCGGAGTCGAAGGCGACTGCACTGAAGATCCTCGGCACAAAGAATGTGAGACCGAGTGCGAGTGCGTATCCGGGTATGAGGAAGAACATAAGATCGATGCCGATCAATATGCGGCACATGGCGAGGCCGACGGATATGGACACACCGGCGGACAATGCGATGAGCAGAGCGCGTCCGGATATAGCGCCACCCGTGATGTCCTTGACCTGTTCATTCAGGACAAGCACCGCAGGCTCAGCCGCCACAATAAAGTAGCCCAAGATAAGTCCAATCGGAATCAGCACCCATGAATACGAAATGCCGCCTATATATTCGCCGATGAACGTTCCGGCAGGTGAGAAGCCGACATTTACACCCGTCAAAAAGAGCACCAGACCTAAATAGGTGTATATAATGCCGACGAATATTTTTATAAGCTGAGCTGAAGGAAGGCGTAAAACGGTCACCTGAAACAGCAGAAAAACGATCACAATCGGCGTCAGCGCGATGGCGACCTCTTTAAAATATATTGGGAAGCCTTGGCCGAACACATGAAACAGTTCGGAAATACTCGAAGCGTTGATCAAACCGGCGCCGCCCCCTCCGGTCGACTCGGGCTTATAGAATATGCCGAGCAGTGAAACCGCCATTATCGGGCCGATGGAGCAAAGCGCTACAAGACCGAAGCTGTCGTCGTGAGAACTCTTGCCGCCGCGTACCGATGAAATACCTACGCCGAAGGCAAGTATAAAAGGAACGGTTATCGGCCCAGTCGTCACGCCGCCCGAATCGAAAGCGATAGGAAGGAAATCATCCGGGACGAACGCGCTCAAGGTGAAAACAAAGATATAAAAAATGATCAACATATACGACAGCCTTAGTTGGAAAACGATTCTTATCATGGCTGCCATAAGAAAAACGCCTACTCCGATGGCCACAGTGAAGATAAGGACATTCGAGGGGATCGAAGGCGCGAGACCGCCGAGCACTTGCAGATCCGGCTCCGCCATGGTTACCATAGTTCCCATGGCAAAGGCCACGACGAGCATGAGCAGAACCTTCTTGCTTCTAGTCAGATAGCTGCCGAGATATTCGCCCATGGGCAGCATCGCCAGATCGGCGCCCAAGGTGAAAAGCCCCATCCCGACGATCAGAAGAGCCGAACCGATAAGAAATAGACCGCGCACGGTGAACGGCATTGGAGTTATAGTGAAATTCAGAGCAAGAACAATAATGCTGATGGGCGCAACAGAAGATAAAGACTCTTTTATACTAGCGATAAGCTTTTTCTGGAAAAAAATACTATGCAGCAATAATTTCGACCCCCCAACACTGATGTCACGATGCTCCGATATAGCTAAGTATAATGCAAATTCTCTGCAATTGCAAGTCAAAAAAATACCAATTGCGAATCGGCAATAAGCGATTAACTTGGAATTTCAATGATTCATCGGTTCCCAGCTAATCCCGCCAATGCGGAACCTAGTATTGTGGCGTCTTCAATCTTTACAAAATGATAATGAAGTCCGAACTGATTGCAGGTGTACTCGCGCATGTAGTTTTCCAGAGACGGACGCAGCAAACGAGCGTTGTAGAAAGTCGAACCCTCAACAGATATGCAGATGGGGCGCAACGAATCCTTGGCGCTTTCGTTCATTCTGAACATTATGCCTGTCAGCATGGTCGCTATCATAAACGAGATGCGTTCAAAGAATGCTTTGATCAGGAGGCGCAGCTTCTCGGCGTCTGCGGCGTCCGCGCAGAGCTTCGAAAGTACGTCGCCGCCCGCGCTGCGATCTTCATCGCGGAAGTAAAACCTGTCAGCCTCACCGACAGGGATCAAGCGAAGCTCGGCGAGCCGATCCGAGAAAGTGCGGGAAAAATGTCCATTTGCGCCGGCAAAGCGTATCCACTCAAGTAACATACCGCATTGATACGCGCCCGCCGTCATCTTTTCAAGCCAATGAATACCCGGATCTATGGTAGCCTCAATGAATTGCGCATCAACCTTGCCTCTTGGGAAGCCTCTGTAACCGCCCGCTTCAATATTGACGAGAGTAGCGCCGGGTAAATCGCAAAGCAGTTTGTTTTTCTTTATATTTTCGTTTTTTTCGGCATAACTGGCGTTCAGCCCCGTACCGAGGATCATTCCTATGTATCCGCCGTATTTTCCACGCTCGCTCACATCAGCCATCGCTCCCAGTTGGGTAGCGACTGTATCATTGAGGACGACGATATGCTTTCGGTGGGGCAAACCGCGCGCCTTGAGCGCGTCGCGCAGGGCGTCTCCTATGATGACGCCTCCGCTGCCGGATACCTTTACTTCCTTTGTGAATTTTATGATACGCGCGTCGCGGCTAGGCAATATCTCCGCGGGATTGGAAAAACAAAAGCCTATCTTGTCGCTTTCCGCAGCGATGGGTTCTATGTATTCGGCGAGTTTGCCGAAGAATTCTTCAGCTGTGACGCTGACCTTGAAGCCGGGTATAGGGTACTTTTCGAAGTATTTTATCTCGGGCGCGGCGCCGCCCAGAGTCACCAGGGCGATCCTTAAATTCGTCCCGCCCGCGTCCACGACTATGGCGTTTCCGGATGTCGCCGGGACATCGCCGGAGGCGCCGATAGCGCCTGCAGCGGCATCACCTGAGCCGCCGATAGCGCTCGCAGCGACATCACCTGAGCCGGAGGCGCCCTCATATGATATAAAGGTGGGCAGCATCATAAGTGAGCTGTCTTCGCCGCGCAGACCCTTGATCATTTCGTTATCGAAGTCGTCCGCGTATGTTTTCATAATGCTGGGATCCGGCGCCAGACCGGATTCTTTTATGAAGTTTTCCATCTTAACCACCGTTCCGCCGCTGTTCGCGGCACATATACAAAGATCGCGCCGGGATTTACCGCCGCACCCGTAAAGCAGCCGCCGGTTCTGACAGCCGCCGGTTCTGACAGCCGCCGCCGGTTCTGACAGCCGCAGCGCCGGGATTTACACCTCGGCTTCGCCGCCATACTCGTCGAACCACGCCGCCGCCACCGCCTTTGCCACGGCCTCGGCTATGCCCGGCTCAAGAGCGCCGGGGATGATGTAGTTCTCATCAATATCCTTGTCGTCTATGCAAGCTGCCAGTGCATACGCTGCCGCAACCTTCATCTTCTCGGTTATAGCTCTGGCGCGCGCCCTGAGTGCGCCCTTAAACACACCGGGGAATACCAGTACGTTATTTATCTGATTGGGATAGTCAGAACGGCCGGTTCCTACGATGGCGGCGCCGGCATCCTTCGCAATATCCGGCATAATCTCAGGTTCCGGATTTGACATTGCGAAGATTACGGGATTTTCATTCATTTCCGCCACCATATCGCCGGTTAAAAGGCGGGGACCCGAGACGCCGATGAACAGATCGCGCCCGCGAACCGCCTCGGCGAGACCTCCACGGATATCGCTTTTATTGGTAAGTTCCAGCAACTCGATCTTCTCCATCGACAATTCCGAAAGACGGTTGGCGCTTATCAATCCGCGGCTGTCGCATATTACAATGTCACGTACGCCTATGGACAACAGCATCTTTAATATCGCGGTTCCGGCAGCGCCGGCGCCGTTTATAGCGACTTTAATATTTCGCAGAGGACGCCGCAGCAACTTGAATGAATTTATGATTGCCGCGGACACCACGATGGCCGTACCGTGCTGATCGTCATGGAAAACAGGGATATCAAGTTCTTCCCGGAGCCGCTTTTCTATTTCGAAACATCGCGGCGCGGAAATGTCTTCTAGATTTATTCCTCCGAACACGGGGGAGATGTTCTTCACAATATTTACGATTTCGTCTGTGTCTTGGGTTTTCAGGCAAATGGGGACAGCGTCAATATTGCCGAAGGTTTTAAACAGTATAGCCTTACCTTCCATAACCGGAATAGACGCCAGCCCTCCTATATTCCCAAGCCCGAGCACCGCCGAACCGTCACTCACCACCGCTACCATGCGCCCCTTGGGCGTATATATATAGGCGGCGTCGGGATTGTCGCGTATCTCAAGGCACGGCTGCGCGACCCCAGGCGTGTAGGCTATCGAAAGATCGGCCTTGTTGTAGATGGGGACTCTGGATATGATCTCCATCTTACCGTTGTTCTCTTTATGCATTTTTAATGACTCATCATAGAAATTCATGGCAACTCTCCATCTTTAGGGGACTTCTAAAAACCCTGCCGCACATCTTCGATGCGCCTTTTGCCGCGCTTCTTCGCTCCGTCTCGGCGTCCGGGCTACTTCCAGGAACTCTTCAAACTCACAATTTCGTTGAACACACGCTCGTTCTCACTGGTAATTTTTTCATCCATGACATAATACCCGTGCCTGAAAAATTGAAACCTCTCGCCGGGATTAGCAGCCGCTATCGCAGGTTCTGCAAAGGCGACGCGCTCCATCAGCGAGTCGGGGTTCAGCACGCTCTCTCCGTTGGCCTCATCGATCATCAGATGCCCGTAGGATCTGACTTTGATCTTCACGGCGGTTTTCGCGTCTACCCAGTGTATGGTGCCTTTAACCTTGCGCGTTTCTTGACCGCTTCCGCTCTTTGTTTCAGGGTCATAAACACACCGCAGCTCTGTTATATTGCCGGCGCCGTCCTTTATCACCTCTTCACATTTGACAAAATACGCCCCTTTAAAGCGCACCTCATTGCCGGGAAAGAGTCTGAAATACTTCTTCTCGGGTATTTCCATGAAATCCGCGCCGTCTATGTAAAGCTCGCCGGAGAACGGAACAAGACGCGTGCCCATGGAGGCGTTTTCCTTATTATTCTCGATCTCCACATACTCACAGGCGTCTTCGGGGTAATTGCTTATGACCACTTTTATTGGGTTCTCCACGACGTTGCGGCTTTCAACCTTGGGCTTCAGATCCTCCCTCACGCAATGTTCGAGCAATGCGATGTCTACTGTACTGTTAGACTTGGAAACACCGATTCGTTCGCAAAAATCGCGCAGCGCCTCCGGGGTATAACCGCGCCGGCGAAGTCCGGCTATAGTGGGCATCCTCGGGTCGTCCCAACCGTCAACATCGCCGTTGTCCACAAGGGCTTTCAGATAACGCTTGCTCATCACGGTATCGGTGAGATTTAGCCGAGCGAATTCTATCTGCCGCGGCGCCATCGGCCATTCCAGTTCCGCCAGCACCCAATCATAAAGAGGTCGATGATCTTCAAACTCTAATGTACAAATCGAATGGCTTATGCCCTCGATGGCGTCCTCTATGGGATGGGCGTAATCGTACATGGGATAGATAAGCCAATCGTCTCCTGTATTGTGGTGGGATACGCGGGCTATGCGGTAAAGCACAGGATCCCGCATATTTATATTAGGCGATGTCATGTCGATCTTCGCCCTGAGCACCTTTTCGCCGTCGGCGTAACTGCCGGCGCGCATTTCTCTAAACAGACGCAGGTTTTCTTCGGGCGCGCGGCTGCGGCAGGGACTTTCCTTACCTGCTTCGGTCAGCGTACCGCGATGAGCCTTTATCTCCTCTGCGGAAAGGTCGTCCACATAAGCCTTCCCATTCATAATGAGCCGTTCGGCGCATTCATACATTTTATCAAAATAATCGGACGCGAAATAAATGCCCGCCCATTCGAAACCAAGCCAGCGAACATCCGCTTCTATGGAGTCGACATACTCTGTATCCTCCTTCACCGGGTTCGTGTCGTCAAAGCGCAGATTGCACTTGCCGCCGTATTTTTCGGCGGTTCCGAAATTCAGGCAGATGGATTTTGCGTGACCGATGTGTAAATATCCGTTCGGTTCGGGGGGGAATCTGGTGCGAATCTCCCTCTCCGGGTACTTGTTATCCGCGATATCCTTCTCGATCGCGGCGTGAATAAAGTTTGTTTCAGCCATTTGGACGACTACCTCCGAGACTTAATGAGATGCGGAAATCAGTATCAACAAGTTGATTCTGCTATCCAATGTATGGTCATTGTACCATATCCAGAGGGCATTTGCAATTTAGAAGTACACCTAAAGCGGAATGTATTTGGCATATCTCCCTTTGCCTTCAAGCCGCAATTTTTTATTGCTGACAAGATATTCAATGACACGGTAGGCTTGCGGCGGACTAACATGCAGCAGTTCCGCCGCGTTTCCACGGCTTACGTATCCTTGAGCTTGCGCCAGTTTCAAAACCGCTTCGGAATATCTTGACTTGTCCGCGCCGGTCTGCCTTGCACAAGCAAGGGCATCGACTGTATTTTGATACGCCTTGGGGCTTAATCTATAATAGCCGCCGTTCCCGCCTCCAAGCATCTCAGTTATCCCTGATTTTACTAAACTTTCCAATACAATCCTTACTCTTGCTTCTTCAATATTGGTATCATCTGCCAAGTCATGTAAAGACGCTCTGGGGAAATGCTTTAATGAGTTCAAAACCAAGAGGGTATGTATCGAGAGTGAGCGGCCGATTCTTTGCTGTTCATCGGCAAGCATCCGGATAAAAGCCTTGTCAGGCTCACTCTTTGGGATAAACAAACTGACTCTGCTGGCGCTTGTCGCGCTGTAATCAGGCAAGAGTTTGCCGTAAAGCAGCGAACCCTCGAAGATACGGTCGATACCCCTGCCTGTGCGTTCGGCAAGCCCGATTCGTTTTAGGGCGTCGGCCAAAGCGGGGTTACGCCCGTGCGGCTCCGCATCCGGCAGGTTGCGTATACTTATGCCGTCAATAAATCCGCCCGGATTGCTGATGGTCAGACCTTCGTCATTAAGCTGAACACGTACGCGCCCGAGGACTGAATAGTCCCGGTGACTATAGGCATTTACCATAGATTCCCTAAAACTCCGGTAATCTATATCCGGCACGGTGATGCGGTACAAGCCTATTTCCATATCTTCACTGCGGTTCCATGCGTTCATATACTCGCTGATTTTCTCAAACGCGGCCAATAATGGCAATGTAAAAGATTCATTTACTTTAATATCCGTGCCGAGCAAAACTTGAATGGCGGATTCGGCAGTCGGCGCCAAAGCCTTCAAGCGTTCCTTCTTCCCGATCAAAAGCAATCCGGTGAAGGTAGGAACCGAGGCGCCTCCGACTGTCACGACCAACTGTAAAGCCTTATCTAATTCTTCATCTGTAAGTTCAAGCAGATTTTGTTCACCGTGGTAAGAGCGGATTATATTCCTCAACCGCTCGCGCTCAACAGCATCTAAATCGCTTGCAACGGCGTCCGGCACGGGCTGAGCGGAGTAATCCAAGAGGCTCAGACTTGACAGCCTACTTGTGATTTCAAATGGATACAATGGGATGTTTTCGGGCTTTCCATCGGATTTAATACGTCTGCGCAGCATTTTACCCGAAGATGTCGCAACAATGCTTGTGCGGCGCGGCACGCTGATTTTCAGCACGGGGACATCGAACTCCATGATTTCGCACCTTACCGATACAGGCGGTACTGTTTTATTAGCGACAAAGGCCGCCAATCGAGTCGGATCCTTGTGGTCGCCGTGCAATCCGGTGATGAGACCATCGTCTTCGACGCCCAGGTACAACTCACCGCCGTCTGTATTTGCAAAAGCGACAACAGCGTCGATAATCTCGCTGTCAGACAACTTTGCTCGATCACTCTTAAATTCGAGTGTCAATGATTCAGAAAAACCGATATTTCGCATATTAAACTCCATTCCGACAGTTGCGCCCATATAACACATTATAACACACGCGTGTGTTATAATGCAAGGATTAACGCACGCGTGTGTTTGATGTGCGTTGGATATGTGCGTTGAACGGTGGCAGCCAACACACGCATGTGTTAAAGTGTATTGAGACTGCTACATCACGGCCGTGCGTTAATGTGCATTGAAACGTGTTGAGACTGAGCGCAGTATTATATCTACCATATCGCCTAAACAGTCGGCTTCCGCTTTCTCCGTATCCAAACAGAATGTGCAAGTAAAGAAGCATATAAGGCTAGCATAGCATATGACATGTGAATATCAGTATAGAATCGGAATAAATTCGCCACAAAACCATAATATGTCACAACAATGAATCCAAATGACAAAGTTGTAATTACGAGAGTGACTGTAGCCTTGCGGAATCCTTCCCAGTTGATAATAATGACGAATATCAGCAATCCCATTACAAACATAGTTAAGAGTTCTATGTATGGACTATAACTGGCGGGGAATGAGAATAAATACAAATAATATACAATGGCTGGTTTTACCAGCAGAGCATGAATCGGCAAATATAATAAAGAAAACAAAAAAACTATCATTCTCATATGACGCCTCCATTCCCTGAATACTACATATTTTACACTAAATCAGGAAGGGTTTCAATACTCCAACATAATTGTAATATTACACTAAATTGTGAACAAGTCACGACTGCCAACTAGAGCCTTCATATTCCAAGAAGTAATAATTCATAAAGGACGGGGAGAATATGATAGTCAACTTATCTTCCCTATTTGGGTCTATCATGAAACTATAACCATATGGTTCCTCGAATTGCGGCATTTCATCCTCTGGTACGTCAATAGAAGTAAGCGCCCTCTTTATTTCCGCCTCAAAAACCTTATCATTTTTCGACATAAATTCGACGTCCCAAACTTCGTCACTGCTAAAAACTGTGTACCTAAACCCGTCGCCAAAAAAATCGAACTCGTCTTGACTATATTCTTTATGAAAATACGTCGGTATTGTTATTCCCCAACGCTCCTTAATAAGCCGCTCGGAAGAATGGTGAATTTTCCCTATCGAATATACCGTGAAGGGGACAAGCACAGGCGATGCCGCTATAAAAAGAACAAGTAAAACGATTACTATGTTATTATAAATATGTCCCTTTTGTTCATGCATGATTGTGTCAAACCCTTTCAATATGTTAAACGAAATGCCCTTCCTGCTTTCCCGATATTATTCTCATTAGAGAAGATACAATAAAGCGGCGCTATGTCCGCTTTGTAGTCTTCAACAGATGTACGGGCATCATATTTTTTGCTCCCCCCTCAATATTATGGCGCATATAGGACAAACTGTCCATCCCTTTTCAACCGGGAATCCACAATTTGAACATTTCAAATGGGTGAAGCGGCCTCATACGATTAAATAAATGATGAAACCTGTTAAAAAATGTAAGACTAATCATGCCATGCTATAAATGTCACAAAATCCGTTCTATATGAAACCAATCTCTCGGTATAAATAAACAAACGCTTCACTGAGGCGCCAAATGACTGTATTTCAGGGTCTTCGAGGATGGCATCCAACGAAAGCCCATATATTGGTATACATCTTGTCGATATCATATTTCGCACATCCTGCCGGAAATAATTGAAAAACTTGTGAAATTCGAGATTGGATTCAGGCTGTGGAATACTTGGATGATCGAAAATAACCTGATAAGCAGCAATATCGTTATGCTGTATCACGCTTTCTTCTGCCATAAAGCGAGAGACCTGCGGATTGATCTTACCGCTTTCCAATAGTTCGTTGAATATCTCTATCGCTTGCGGATTCGGTCGTGAAACCGCTAAGCAGCACAGCATGTTGTCCACGGAGCAGACACTTGCATAAGAGAACAGACTACCTACCATATTGACTTGTGCAGTTTGCCCTGTCAAATGTGATATACCTATGTTATGTAAAAAACTGTAATTTTTAGGTGCATCAACGTATCTTCGCAGTTCACATATGGCTATCTGGACACCGATATCCCTTCGGATAATTTCGCGGCACGTATCTTTGTCAAGACTAGTGTACTGTATCATTGATAAATAGATAAAATAACCGTCGTTTTTGTTGAATCCGTCAACACTTTATGGTATAATAAAAGGAAACGGCGGTGAATGAAAAATGGGAAGACCAAACAAGTACACAGTTACCCTTTCGGAAGAAGAGCTGAGAAAGTTAAAGTCCGTCTTACGTAAGAAAAAGACCTCCAAGACCATGCGGCGAAGGTGTCAAGTGTTGATGGACCTCGATGTTGCGCACGGCAAGACCATGACGCACGAGCAGTGCGCAAAATCAAACGGCATCTGTATGGCAACGGTCAGCAATATTCTCAAAGATTATTATGACGGTGGCATTGATAATGTGCTGACTTACAATCGCAGCGGCAATTCCGATCAGGCAAAACGAAAGCTTGACGGACGCGGCGAAGCCAAGGTGATTGAGATTGCCTGCGGTCCCGCGCCCGATGGGCGAAGCCGATGGACATTGCGTCTTTTGGAAGAAAAATGCCGTGTGGAACTTGAAACACCTGTCAGCAAAGACACTATCGGTCGCGCTTTAAAAAAAACGAACTTCGACCTCACCGCAACGACTATTGGTGCCTCCCGCCAAAAGAGAGCGCGGAATTCGTAGCCTGCATGGAGGATGTTCTTGATGTATATGAGATGCCGTACGACCCGGCGCGTCCGGTTGTGTGCATGGACGAAAAGCCTTATCAACTGCTTGGAGAGGCAAGGGAACCGCTTCCCATGCGTCCCGGAAGCAATCTTAAAACGGACTCCGAATATGTGCGTGAAGGCACGTGCAGCATCTTTGCCTTCACGGAACCGCTCGGAGGGAATCGGCACGTGAGCGTCCGGGAACATCGAACTGCAATCGATTGGGCGGAGGAAGTCAAGAATCTGACGGATGTGTGCTATCCGGATGTTGAAAAGATAATACTTGTTATGGATAATCTGAATACTCATGTTATTGCTTCGCTCTACAAAGCGTTTCCGCCGGAGGAAGCGAGAAGAATAGCGAGAAGATTGG
Organism: Eubacteriales Family XIII. Incertae Sedis bacterium; assembly: GCA_031264295.1. Lineage (GTDB taxonomy): Bacteria > Bacillota > Clostridia > Peptostreptococcales > Anaerovoracaceae > JAISED01. The sequence continues at coordinate 138,414 of JAISED010000086.1, forward strand.
AGACGCATTACACTCCAAAGCATGGCAGTTGGCTCAATATGTGTGAAATCGAATTGAATGTCATGACAAGGCAATGCCTTTCGCGCAGAATTGA
>JAISED010000087.1 GCA_031264295.1 Eubacteriales Family XIII. Incertae Sedis bacterium
TCAATTCTGCGCGAAAGGCATTGCCTTGTCATGACATTCAATTCGATTTCACACATATTGAGCCAACTGCCATGCTTTGGAGTGTAATGCGTCTCCAATCTTCTCGCTATTCTTCTCGCCTCCTCCGGCGGAAACGCTTTGTAGAGCGAAGCAATAACATGAGTATTCAGATTATCCATAACAAGTATTATCTTTTCAACATCCGGATAGCACACATCCGTAAGATTCTTGACTTCCTCCGCCCAATCGATCGCGGTTCGATGTTCCCGGACGCTCACGTGCCTGTTCCCTCCGAGAGGTTCCGTGAAGGCAAAGATGCTGCACGTGCCTTCACGCACATATTCGGAGTCCGTTTTAAGATTGCTTCCGGGACGCATGGGGAGCGGTTCCCTTGCCTCGCCAAGCAGTTGATAAGGCTTTTCGTTCATGCACACAACCGGACGCGCCGGGTCGTACGGCATCTCATATACATCAAGAACTATAATGGACACGAAAGCTATTTTGGTATGCCCTCCATCATTTTCACTCCGATCATAACAGCGGTGCTCACAGGCTGCTGTTATTTGATTTTATTGGCGGTTAGTGCCCTTTCGTCGGAGAAATCATAAAAAAATATAAAAAAGTGATATGAAAAGCTCCTTACTTGGGTTTATATAGTGTAAGGAGTTTTTTCAATGATTATTTGGAACGGAACAGCCAATGTGAACAATTCCTGTGCTTGGTTAGAAAAAGCGAAAAGCGTAAGCAGCGGCTACGATTACAAATTTACAGGAACCATGACGCATTACGAGAATAACCGCGTTGTGGAATCCGTTAGCATCAATTCCGCAATCGTCAATTATTGAGCGGATAGTATCTAGAGTTTTTAGTACTGCCTAATATAGTATTTTATTATACGTGCCAGAGTGAAAGGTAACAAATTGCACGGGAGAATGTGAAAGAAATCAGAAAGGAATAAAAAAATGAAGCAAAAAATATTATCAGCGATTGTCGTGGTTATACTTTGTTTTACATTTACCATTACAGCATTTGCGGCATCGTCAAGTTATGATTTCACAATGAGCCAGAGATATGTCAGTGGTGCGGATCATGGTATTTACCATAACCTTGCAGCTGGCGCGGCCAAGATCAGCGGCTATCAAAATGTCACAGCAAATACTGCTGCTCCTGCACCTATACCTGGTATTGTACGCTATGCTTTATATAAAGAGCAGATCGGTATTGATCCGGAAATAGGAATAGTGTCAGGTGGCAATTCAACAGGTGATGTTGGAGGAACCTTTTCATCATCTGTAACGGCAAGTTCGAATTATTATTTGATAGTGTACAAGGCCGATACTGATGGGTGGTTGGTTACTGGTTATGGAACTATTAGAAACTAATACAACTGTAAACAGCGCGAAATGAGTGAACGCATGTTAAAAATTGACAGAGGTCTATTATAAATATCAAGCATTCTCCCTTTGCATTTTATTTGTTCACTCGAAGCATTATTGCGATGAAAGTTCCTGCAAAATGGGGACTGTAGTAAAGATTAAGAGGTAATACTGAACTCGGCTTAAAATATAACAAAAATGGCCTTGAAAAGATTACTTGTCTAGTTTAATATCAGTATAAGAAGCTTTGAAAAAGTATTAAAGAAAGGGCAGAATGAATTAATTCATTCTGGGAAAGAATATGATGGTTGATTTTGACATAATCAGCATATTGGCTGGATTTGCCGTTTTCGTGATAGCAGCGGCGGTTTTAAGATATATTCGCAATATACGCGGAATGTACTTCTTATTCTTATTCATCATGTTTTTATACTTGCTGAATGTGGCTAAACTAACATTGTTTCCATTTCCACTGGCCTCCGATGCGTTTGCTCCCAACATCAGGCAAAGCTTGAATCTGATACCTTTCATAAATGGGGTCGGGCGAACAGATTTTTACAATGTGCTATTGATGGCGCCGCTTGGTTTTGGCGCGCCTTTCGTGTTAAAAATAAGAACCAATAAAAAACTCTTACTTATAGCGTTTTTATCAGGCATCGTCATTGAGTCTTTACAATTGGGAATCGCGCTGGTTTCCGGCGGTTTTACGTTCAGAACAATTGATGTCAATGATGTAATTTTCAATTTTGTCGGAACTTTGGTGGGCTACGTTTTGTTACATGTATTCGCTAAAGTGTTTTTGCGGCTTGTTCGTAATAGACGAAACGGATTGACGGCATTTTGGGCTTATGTATTCGATGTCTGTGTTTCATTGCCTAAATTCAATTCAAAGAAAAACGGGAGCTGATAAAATCAACTCCCGTTTTTCCGAAATCGGACACTGCACACTGCCTGCTACTGAACGTCTCCGGACTTTATTAGATTAACAGGAGCAAATATTTCTCTGGTGGTGGGATCGTCGTAGTCGAGTGTTCCGCCTGTAAGCAGGGTATCGGCAAGCTGAACTGTCAGTTTACCCATGCTTTCGGGATCCTGAGCTACTGTGCCCTGCATGGTTCCCGCCTTCATCGCGTCGATGGCTTCTGCGTCGCCGTTAAATCCAACGATGATGATGTCGTCTCTGCCGGCGTCGGCAAGTGCGTTCGCCGCGCCTACGCCCATGGGATCGTTTTCAGCGAATACAGCGACCAGATCGGGATCGGAAGCTAAGAGATCCTGCATGATCGTGTAACCCTCTTCACTCTTGGAATGTCCTGAGAGTTCCTTGACGACTGTGAAACCTGCTTTTTCAATGTTCTCTTTATAGCCTTCGCCGCGGCGGATGGCGTATACGGCCGACGGTTCGCATTTGATGATGGCGACTTTCTTCGAACCCTCATTGCCCGCGAGCAGTTCTACGGTATAGTCGGCAGCCTGTTGTCCGCCCTGGAAGCAGTCGGATATGACGATCGCGTCGTAGTCTGTACCGCCGCCGCCTATGTCGTCAACGATTACGGGAACGTTCTTGGCCTTAGCCGCATCGACTATGCTGCTCAGTGATTCGGGCTTGCAAGGCGAAATAATCAAAGCGTCCACGCCCTGGTTGATCAGGTTTATAGCGCCGCTGACCATCTGGGTTTCATCGCTCTTCTGATCATGCAGAATATAGTTGTAACCCATTGCCTCAACCTGGCTTTTTGTGCCGGCTTCCATGCTCTGGAAGAACTCATACTGCATATCGTAGACGGAAAAGCCTATAGTCATCCCATCTTCGCTGACCGTATTTTCCGAGTCGTTCGAGCCGGATTCGCCTGTGTCGTCGGTCTTGCCGCATCCGCCGACTGCAAACGCAAGCGCTATCACAAGCAACAACACCAATAATTTTCTTACTTTCATTTCTTCTTCCTCCATTTTAATCTCAACTTAAATCACTTTTATATTCCTAAGACCAATAGGTCGTTTAGGTAATGTTATCGCGCTTCCAAAAGCGGCGCGGACGCTGTTCCCATGTATCATCAGTCATTATCAGAGACCGAAGCCTTGCGCGTCAGCCATTATCGGAAGCCGAAGCCTTGGTCGCCTTAGCGTGTTTTGTCGCCTCGGACTTGACGCGCCGATTTTCCATTGCCGCACGGATTCCGTTTATGGAGAAGGCGAATAGCAGTATCACACCTTGAACTACGCGCTGAGCGAAGGAATCCATGCCGAAGGCGTTCATCCCGGCTGTAACGGTAACAAGGAAGATAGACGCTGCGATACTGGTGAAAATACTGCCTTTCCCACCGGATAGAGCTGTACCGCCGAGAACGACGGTGGATATGACGACGAATTCGTATCCCGCGCTCATGCCGGGATTGGACGAGCCCAGGAAGGCGGCGTTCAGGATAGTGCCGACGCCCACAAACGCGCCTACCAATGTGAATATGTATATCTTTGTGCGATCGATGTTAATGCCCGAAATGCGGCTCGCACTGACAGAATTACCGATGGCCAGCGTATGTCGGCCTAGCTTGGTCTTGCGCAGGATCACCGTGCCGGTTACAGCGCAGATGAGCATAATCCAGAAGGATACGGGCAGCCCTAGAAACGATCCCATGCCTATAGTGCGGAAAAAGCCGTATTGCTCTTTCGAGACGATCTGGTTGATGATGACCGGATCGCCGCCGCTCACGATATATGCCAGCGCGCGGTAAACATAAAGTGTACCGAGGGTCGCGATGAAGGCGGGTATACGCAGCTTCGCCACAAGGAAACCGTTGAACGCGCCTAAAACCACGCTGAGCGCCATAACGCACAGGAATGAAATAAAGATGCCGGCGCCGCCCGCGGAAGGGGCGAGTTTCGTTAACAAGGCGGTATAAACACAGGCAAGCAAGGCCATCATAGAAGCTATGCTCTGATCGAAATGTCTGCTTGCGATACAAAATGTCATTCCTATGCCGCAAATGCCCAGAATGGAACCCTCGCGGAGTATCGAAATGTAAATGTCGGCGTCCCGGAATGTTCTATTCGTCGCGAAAAGCAGAACCCACAGAATGATCAACGCGTACAGGATGCCTAACTCACGGAAATTGATTTTCTTGAAAAACTTTTTCATGCGCTTTTCTCCTCCCGCAGCTCTTGCAGACCGCTGATCGCGAGTACCGCAAGCAGTATCAATCCTATAGTAAGACGTTGATATTCATCCGAAAGTCCTATCATATTCAGTCCGTTTCTGATCATCGCCAGAAGAATGGCGCCTATGAAGGTTCCCCAGATATTGCCCTTGCCTCCCGCGAGGGAGGTGCCTCCGAGTATGGTGGCCGTTATAGCATCCAGCTCGAATCCGTCGCCTAATACGGCGGAACCCTGCATGAGCTGCGAGGCGCGAATCAGTCCGGAAATCGAAGCGGTCACGCCGGTCACTATGTATACGATTATGATGGTTCTGTCAACCGGTATGCCTGCGGTTCGCGCCGCGTTCTCATTCGAACCGATGGAGCGCGTATATACTCCGTGCCGCGTGTAGCGATATATCAGATAGCCGCAAATGAAGACCAGAGCCATCATTAGCAGCGGCGCCAGTTGCACCTGAAGGGAACCGATATTGACATTTTGTGAAAAGATCTTGGCTTCAGCGTTTTCCGTGCGGCTCAGCATCTGTTTAGAGCCGTGGGTGTAAAGCAGGGCGACGCCTTTTATAATCATCCCCATCGCGAGTGTGGCGACGAAGGTTTGAATCTTAAGCTTTGTAATGGCAAGTCCGTTCAACATGCCTGCGAGACCGCCCACCAGCAGGGTGAGCAGTGTGGCGGGCAGAAGCCCGAAGAGCGGGAGATTTGCCGCGAAGACGCAGGTGGAAAGCCCCAGTATAGCGCCGACGGACAGGTCGAATCCGCCGGAACATATGGCAAAGGTCATTCCGCACGCGGAAATGCCGATAATGGCTGAACGCGACAGAACCGTCAACAGGTTATTCGGTGTCAGCGAGAGGGGGCTTAATATAGCAAATACCGCCAATGTTATTAGGAGCGTAGCAAATATACCATATCTTTTCCAGTAGTAATCAAATCCGCGGTATGGTTTTTTATTCATATCTGCGCTCCTTTACTGAAATAAGTCTCGTTTCCCGTCGCACAACGCATTATAAGGTTTTCATCCATCTCATCACGGAGGATGTTGCCCGTGATTTGACCCTGAAACACCACAAGAGAGCGATAACATACGGACATAATCTCCGGCAATTCCGATGAAATCACGAGGATGGCCATGCCTTTAGCCGCGAGACCTGAAAGCAGGGAGTATATTTCGGCCTTCGCGCCCACATCAATGCCGCGCGTAGGCTCAAGCATGATCAGCACCTTACAGCCGGACGCCAGCGCCCTTGCAAGGATGAATTTTTGCTGGTTGCCGCCTGAGAGGAACATGATACGCTGCATTTCGTCGGCATATTTCATATTCATACTACTCGTATAAGAGACAAGCAGCTCATCCTCCATATCGGTGCGGATAAGCCCCCAACGGGACAGAGCGCGCAGGATATTGACGGAGATGTTTTCGCGTATGGTCATAAGGGCGAAAATCCCTGAATCCTTTCTGTCCTCCGTGACGAAGCCTATGCCCTCCTTTATGGCGACGGATGGGGATTTGATGTCTTTTTCAACGCCCTGAAGGATAACGCGGCCGCCGTCACGCCGCGTGAGTCCGTATATGGATTTCACTATCTCTTCCCGCCCGCAGCCCATAAGACCGGCGACGCCCACGATCTCGCCTTCACGCAGCGAGAAGGACACATCGGAGAATACGCCTTCTTTTTCTAGGTTCTGCACCTCCAAGACCGTTTCGCCCGGCTGAGTAGGCTGGTATTTATACAGTTGGGATATGTCTCGTCCGACCATCATACTTACAAGCGCGTTCTCGTCAAGCTCTGACGTGAGCCGTGTGCCGACGTAGCGTCCGTCACGCAGAACCGTTACCCTGTCAGAGATATCGAATATCTCTCTGAGGCGGTGCGAAATGTACAATATCGTCTTGCCTTCCGCCTTGAGCTTGTGTATGATGTTGTACAATGTGTCTACTTCTTGGTTGTTGAGCGCGGCGGTAGGTTCGTCCATGATGATTATCTCGGAATTATGGGAAACCGCTTTCATAATCTCCACCATTTGCCGCTGCGACACGCTCAGCGTACTGACAAGATCCGTAGGCTTTGCGTTCAATGACAGTCGTTCCATCAATTCCCGTGTTTGTTGGTTCAACTTACGGTAATTCACCTGACCCAGGCTTCCTGGCAGGTCACTGACGAAGATGTTCTCGGCGATAGTGAGTGACGGCATGAGATTCAGCTCTTGGTAGATAACGCTGATGCCGTGACTGAGAGCGCCTGATATGGACTTGATCTCGCAAGGAGTGCCGTTTATCAGGATGCTTCCGCTGTCCATATCGTAAAGACCGCCGAATATCTTCATGAGCGTAGACTTTCCCGCGCCGTTTTCGCCGACGATGGCGTGAACCTCGCCCTTTTCAACGGCGATGCTCACATCGTCGAGAGCTTTGATGCCCGGAAAACTCTTGTAAATGTTTTTAGCTTCAATAGCAATCATCTGTCTCATCACCTCTATAGAACAAGTCTAGAGATTTAGACGGATTAAGTAAATGGACAATATTGAATCATTCGATGTAAAAAAATGAACGATGGCGACGCCGATTGAAATTGAAAAAGAACACTGGAAGTCCCCGCAAGGTCTTCCTCTGCATCAGGGGTGTAATGGATGCGGCTCACGTTGTAATACCCAATCCGGCCTCTACATCGTCCGCTGTACGCCAACCCTTTTCCTGCGCACTCTGCTCGCCTTTGGATAATTCAGCCATCAATTTTAAGGTTGCTTGAGTTTTCTCATATTCTCGTATATCTAAAACGGCATACCGTCCACGTCCGTTTTTTGTGAGGAATACAGGTTGCCCAATGTCAACGCCGCGCAACACTTCGTTATAGTTTCTTAAATCCGATACCGGCTTAATGTTTGGCATATAATCATCTCCTTTTATAGGAGTATACCACAAATACTCAGAAAATGCAGCAAGAACTAAGTAAAATTTAAAGTAAAAATTTAAGTAAATTTTATACTAATTAGGAGGGCGCCGATTGAAATTGAAACTGAAATTTTGCGGATTGAAAAACCGCAGGGTTTGGGATAGAATAGAGTAGTGACAGGGTTTACAGAAGCCCTTCATTTATAGGAGAGCGAATAATTAAAAGAACACTGGAAGTCCCTCCCTACTATGATAAAGAGAGTGATTTTACTATGAATGATGGAAAATGATTATGGATGTGAGATACGAAGCGGGTGATTATACGCCTGTTGTAGCTATAATAGGAGGCGGGGCGTCGGGAATGGCTGCGGCGATAGCCGCAGCGGGACAATGCCGCTCACCTGTACGTATCGTATGCTTTGAAAAAAACGACGAGCCGGGCAGGAAGATTCTTGCTACGGGGAACGGAAGGTGCAATCTGTCAAACAGAGAGTGTGCCGAAGCTGACGCTGTAATAGAGTTCTTTCGAAGAATCGGGATTATGGTTCGCGAAGAGGATGGAGGGAGGCTTTACCCGTTTTCGGGGCAGGCGACTGCGGTGAGGGACGCACTCAAAGAAGCAGCCTTGCGCGCTGGCGTGCAGTTTCGTTTTAATACGCAGGTCACGGCGGTGACTTTGGACGCCGCTTCGTTGATAGGCAGAGAGTTGCCAAGCAGCGGCGCTTTGTCAGAAGGCGGCGTTTCATACGGGGATGACGCTTCGTCAAGAGGATTTAAAGTCATTACCGGGGACGGCGGCGCGCTGATAGCGGACGCTGTTATCTTAGCACCGGGAGGGAAGGCCGGGATCCAGTACGGTTCTTCGGGTGACGGCTATAAAATAGCGCGCGGCTTGGGACACAGCATTGTCAGCCCGCTTCCGTCATTGGTGCAGATGGTATGTGCACATGAAGAGGAAGCGCGGCTTGCACTTATAAAAGGAGTGAGGGCGAAAGGTAAGGCCGTATTATTGATCGATGGGAGGTTTGCCGCTGAGGTTGAGGGCGAGATACAGTTCACGGGATACGGACTTTCCGGAATTTGTATATTTGATTTGAGCAGACATATGAGAGAGGCGGCTATGGGAGCGCAGTGCGGTTTGAAGCTTGACCTTGCGCCGGAGTTCTCAATGGAAGAACTTGTTAGTTTTATTGAAAAGGGAACGCCTGCCGGACTCGCGGGACTTCTGCCTTCGAAGCTCGCCGATCTGATAATGAAAGAAGGCGCGGGAAATTCGCGCGTTTGTGCTGACTTGGTGAAAGGGCTTGAATTTAGCGTTTCGGGGACTAAGGGGTGGAAGGAAGCACAGACGACATCCGGCGGAGTACCGCTTGGAGAAGTGAGACCGGACAGCATGGAGTCAATAATAATACCCGGTTTGTTTTTTGCGGGAGAGATACTTGATTACGATGGGAGATGCGGAGGATTTAATCTGAACTGGGCGTGGTCTACAGGGATCAAAGCGGGAATAGCTGCGGTTGCAGCGGTTGCAGTTGAGTGAGAATAGCGCGGGGAATAATATCCTGCGGTGGTGAGTAATGATAAGAGTATGTGAAATCAGGCGGCGTGTCGGTGAGCCGGAAGCTGTGATCAAGGAGAAAGCAGCGCGTAAATGTGGACTTAAAAGCTTAGGATTCGAGATATCCGAATGGAAGATATCCAGAGAATCTATTGATGCGCGTAATAAACGTGATATTAATTTTGTCTACAATGTGGACTTCACGGTCGCGATGTTGAACGGCGGCGAAAAGGGCAAAATCAGCGAGAGGCAGGAAACGGAACTTGTTAAGCGGATTAATATGCGATCTAAGAACGTTAGGCTTAGTGTGGTTTCTGGGGCTGAAGCCGAAGCTACGCGGGGTTTAGAAACAAGCGAGGCTGAAGCGGGTGCGAGTGAACGGCAAGCGACGATCGCGGCGGGATTGGAGCCGATGAATGTTCGGCGCGCTGCGCCAAGACCGGTGATCGCGGGATTCGGCCCCTGCGGTATGTTCGCGGCGCTGATATTGGCGGAGCACGGTCTGAAACCGCTTGTGCTTGAGAGAGGCAAGCCGGTAGAAGAACGTATTGTTGATGTGGAGCGGTTCTGGAAAAACGGCGTACTCGATCCGGAGTCCAATGTACAGTTCGGCGAGGGCGGCGCCGGTACATTTTCCGACGGGAAACTGACCACGGGGATCAGCAATCATCGTGTAGGGAAGGTATTGAAAGAGTTTGCGCTTGCGGGCGGCGGCGAGGATCTGTTGTATAAGGCGAAACCGCACATAGGAACGGATGTGCTACGGATCGTAGTGAAGAATATACGGGAGAAGATCATTTCACTCGGCGGCGGCGTCAGTTTTCAGCATAGGATGACAGGCGTAGGAACGGAAGGCGGCGTGCTTAGGCATGTGATGGCGTCGTCCCCGGAAGGCAGTATTATAATCCCCGCTGAACAATTGATCCTGGCGCTCGGACACAGCGCGCGCGACAGCTTCAAGATCTTGTTCGACGCGGGGCTTTCTATGAGCCGCAAGCCGTTTTCTATAGGGCTGCGCATTGAACATCCGCAGGACTTAATAGATGCCGCCCAGTATGGGGAAGGCTTTACGGAGTTTTATGGTATGACGCCGCGCGCGGCGGGGCTGCCCGCCGCTGAGTATAAACTTTCTCATAGGTGTAAGGACGGACGCGGCGTATATACATTCTGTATGTGTCCGGGCGGTAGGGTGATTGCGGCGTCTTCGAGCGAAGGGCTGATTGTATCGAACGGAATGAGTGACAGAAAGCGCGACAGCGGATTTGCGAACAGCGCTGTTCTTGTAGATGTTAGGGTGGATGATTTCCCTACCGAAGACCCGCTTGCAGGGGTGGAATTTCAAGAAAAATTCGAAAAACTGGCGTTTGCCGCAGGTGGAGGCGATTATAGCTTGCCTTATGAAAGCGTGGGAGCGTTAATGGAGGGTAGCGGAAGCTTACTGGCTGCATGTCTGCCGGATTTCGCTGTCAGAAACATCAGAGAGGGTTTGCCTGTTTTCGGCAAAAAACTGAAAGGCTTTGACGGACAGGATGTGAGGCTCTATGGCGTTGAGACAAGGAGTTCATCGCCGGTGAGAATTGTAAGAAGCGAAGAGCTGGAGGCGAATATAAAGGGAATATATCCCGGCGGGGAAGGCGCAGGTTATGCGGGAGGCATCGTGTCCGCCGCAGTTGACGGGATCAGAATAGCAGAGGAAATAATTCAATTATATTAAATCGGACAGACAATTATATTAAATAAGAGAAGCAGGTATTGATAAAATGCCGCCGAACAACTATAATCAAATCTGCGGTTGTAATACTGAGAACAGTATAAATAGGGACTTTTAAAAGCTATTGAGGAAGCCCCAGCCACTGTGCGCGGCCGCCGGGCTGTCATCACGCGGGAAGAGCAGTATCCTAAAGGGGGAACTATTATGGAAAAGGGTTATATTCAGGTGTATACGGGAAACGGTAAGGGGAAGACCACAGCGGCGCTGGGACTCACGTTAAGGAGCCTTTGCGCGGGCAATAAGGTGTTTTTCGGGCAGTTTATGAAAGGACAGGATTATAGTGAACTGAGAGCGCCGGAGTTTTTTGAAAATCTGACTATGCGTCAGTTTGGCGACCTTCATTTTGTTCATGGGAAACCGTCGGATGAGGATGTTGCGCACGCGAAGGATGGACTTGCGAGAATGGAGGAAGTGCTCGTTTCAGGTGGATTTGACGTGGTAGTGTTTGATGAAGTGAACACGGCAATGTTCTTTGAAATGCTCACATGTGAGGAGGTGCTGGCGGTGGTTGAAAAGCGCGGTGAGGCGGAAGTAATACTGACCGGAAGATACGCGCCGGAGGCGATTATAGAAGCTGCGGATCTGGTGACCGAAATGCGGGAGATAAAACACTATTATAATGCAGGAGTGCAGTCAAGAGTCGGAATAGAAAACTGATTTGAAAGTTATATGTAAAGTTATAGCGTAGAGGCTTCAATCGAAACTATTTAAACGTGGCGTTTGAATAGTATCATTATAGAGAGGGGAAGAAGTTTGAGAAAAGCAATCATAATAATTACAGCCATATTTATTGTATTATCGTTGGCGACGCCCCGGCAGGAGGCAGTATTCGCTGCGGGAAGCCGGGAAGCGGCGCCGCAAGGCATTTATGCCCTCTGGAATGAAGGTGAATATGATAGGTTTACAAACTATGCGGGGGGATACAGCTTGCATGTCGACAAGGGAATGTATGTGGACATGAGCATTGCGGGGGTATGCGCAATCCTCGAAAGCGCCACAAAGAGGATAGAGATATTTAATCAACCGCTAGGAAGAACAGTCTCAATGGCGGATTACACAGCTTATTCAAATGGATTCCTGAAAAATCGCGTGGATCACACTTATGAATATCAAGGCTATCAGGAAATAGGCGGCCGTAATATTCATATCACCCAATGGAGCAGAAAAAAGCTTTCACGCGTGAAAAACGACAAGAATTATTATGCATGTCTGGATATTCCCGTGAGCAGCAGTGAAGTAATAACGATTATGGTGAGTTCTACAATGCCGCTGTATCAGAATGGGGATTACCGTCATCTGATGGAGAGTTTTGAGTACGATAAAAAAACCCAGCCCCGGTATGTGAGGAAGGCTGCAAACACCAATGCGGCTGGGAAAAACTGGAACGACGAGACTAAGGAATTCTATAATAAGTATTTTGGCAAAGACGCCGGACTTACATGGGGCATATTCGAACCGAAGGCACCGGAATATTTTCAGGACTTGCAGGAGACAGAAAAACTGCTGGATTATGAATTCCCGGTGATTCTGAATTATTCGAGCTTTGAAAGCACGACCAGGCACAGCGATCTGGAATACAGGCTCAAGAATACCTACGATGCGGGTAAGACACTGGAACTCACATTGCAGACCAGTTGGACAAGTGACAACCATAATCAAGTTTATAGAATACTTGACGGTGTATATGACGAATTTCTCCGCAATTATGCGAAAACCATCGCGGATTTCGGCCATCCGGTCATCTTCCGCCTATGCAACGAGATGAACGGCGACTGGTGCCCGTACTCCGGATGGAATACTTCACGCGACCCGCAGATCTATATTGAATTGTACAAGTATGTATACAGTTTCTTTGAAGGCGCGGGTGCGAAGAATGTGATCTGGGTATGGAATCCGAACAGCGGATCTTTTCCTGATTTCACTTGGAATAATGAGCTTATGTACTATCCGGGGGATGAGTATGTGGACGTAATAGGGCTGACCGCATACAATACAGGGAATTATTACAAAGGAGAGACGTGGAAGAGCTTTGCGGATCTTTACGATAATTTCTACTACGGATATGTGGATAAGTATGATAAGCCTATGATGATCACGGAATTTTCCAGCGCGACGACGGGCGGCGATAAGAACCGATGGGTGATCGACATGTTTGGACATATAAAGTACTATGATAAAATAAAGATCGCTGTATGGTGGGATGGAGCCGATTATGATACCAACGGCGCCATCGCGCGCTCGTACTTCATCGACGACCCGGTAACATTAATAGAGACGTTCAGAAAGGGTTTGCGCGGCGATTACAACGAAGAACGACCGCAGAGCGGCAGCAGCAACAGCAACGTAAATAACGGCGGAAACAGCAGCGCCGGCAGTAATGGCAGTAATGGGAACAACAACGACGTCTCATGGAAAGAGAACGTGTTTGCCTGATTGCGATATATGGCGCAATCAAGCGTTGGCGCTTGCCGACTGAGCAGCTGCCGGGCGCAATCAAGCGGTGGCGCTTGCCGATCGAACAGATGCCGGGTGCAATCAAGACTTGGACGTGAACGACATTCGGGCGCAGTCAGCTGGATTACTTCAGCAGGCTGCGTCCGCTCATTTCAGACGGCTTCGGAAGACCCATAAGCGCCAGCAGCGTAGGCGCCAGATCCGAAAGTCGGCCTCCTTCATCCAGCAGGGCGCTTTCGTTCCTTATACATGAAAGCGGCACAGGGTTTGTGGTGTGCGCTGTTACAGGATTTCCGTCTTCATCCATCATCAGTTCGGCGTTGCCATGGTCGGCGGTGAGCAAAATCTGACCGTCTTTCGAGAGGACGGCGGCGACAACCCTGCCGACGCAGGCGTCAACCGCCTCGATAGCCTCTGTTGCGGCTTCCATAATCCCTGTGTGACCTACCATGTCGGGATTTGCGAAATTTAGTATTATCAGATCGAATTTCTCACTTTCGATCTCTTTGACCACAGCGTCAGCTACGGCGTATGCGCTCATTTCAGGCTTGAGGTCATATGTTGCGACGCTTGGGGATTTTATCAGAATGCGTTCCTCACCCGGATTCGGCGTCTCCACGCCGCCGTTGAAGAAAAATGTGACGTGGGCGTATTTTTCGGTTTCAGCTATGCGAAGCTGCTTCAAACCCAACGATGAGATATATTCGCCAAGGGTGTTTTTCAGAGACTGCGGGGGGTAAGCGACGGTCACGCCCGGCATGGTCGCGTCATAGCTGGTAAGGGTGACGAAGCATAGATCCTTCAAAACCTTTTCACGTTCGAACCCGGCGAACTGAGAGTCTACAAAGCATCTGGTGATCTCCCGCGCCCTGTCCGGACGGAAGTTGAAAAATATCACGGAATCGCCGTCGTTGATAAGCACGGGCTTCTCTCCTGTGGCGTAAACGTTGCGGGGGGTGACGAACTCGTCATTTTCACCGGAAGCGTAGGCGTCTTGTATGGCCTGCGCCGAGTCCGCCGCCGGAATGCCATTGCCGAGGGTGATGGCGTCATAAGCCAGCTGTACCCGTTCCCAACGGTTATCCCTGTCCATAGCATAGTAACGCCCTTCTATTGTGACGATTCTTCCCACGCCGATTTTCGCTATTTCATCTTCAAGCTCGGCAAGATAGGCGTCGGAGGAACGGGGCGGCACGTCGCGGCCGTCCAGAAAACAGTGGATGTATACGTCTTTTAGCCCCTTTTTCTTCGCCAGCTGAAGCAAGGCGTAGAGGTGGGTATTGTGGCTGTGAACGCCGCCGTCCGACAGCAGCCCCATGATGTGGAGCGCCCTTCCGGGCAGCGCGGCATTGGCGAGGGCTTTTTCAAAAGCGGGGTTTTCGAAAAAATCCCCGTCTCTTATCGACTTTGAAACCCTGGTGAAATCCTGATACACAATGCGTCCGGCGCCGATATTCAGGTGACCGACCTCGGAGTTGCCCATTTGACCGTCGGGCAGACCGACGTCTTCGCCGCTGGCGGCGATCGTTACAGTAGAATAATCACGGTATATTTTGTCTAAATTCGGCTTCTTCGCTGCCGCGACAGCGTTGCCGTATGAATCGTTTCTCACCCCGAAACCGTCGAGGATTATGAGCATTGTGGGTCTATTTTTTATCATTGTCATAGCGTTTTTTGCGACCCGTAGGCCGCCTCTCCTTTTCCGCATCAGATCGCATTTCGGCGCATTGGGCGTCCATTTCTAAAGCATGATTATTATATACCATCTAGGGCGCTTCAACAATCAAAAAGTTGCCGGTTTGAATATTTTCATGTTTTCTTTCATATTTCCCTGGAACTCAGCAGTTTCAGCGGTTCATTCTTGAGATTAAGGGAAATATCGTTGCCACATAAAATCCATACATTTAGAAGATATACTTGTCGCGTCGAATGGAATACTGAGTTCGGTGCAGAGCAGGAGGGCGCGGTATTATGGAAACAAGGCTGAAAACAGAGAGTCTGATGATCGGAGGCATGACGTGCACAAGCTGTCAGAACAGAATCGAAAAGAAATTAAGAAACACAGCCGGCGTTCGCAGAGCTGATGTAAGCTATGCGGCGGGAAAAGCGGATGTTGTCTTTGATCCGCAGGTAGTCACGCTGAAGGAGATCACGCTTGTCATTCAAAAATTGCATTATGAGGTGCTTTCTGACGGAAGGCCGGGAACGGAAGCTAAACGCGCCGTCGGCATACTTATTATATTGCTGGCGGTCTTTATGGTATTCAGACACTTGGGTCTCACAGATGTATTTAGGATATTTCCTACTGCCGAGACAGGCATGAGTTACGGAATGCTGTTCATAACGGGTCTGCTGACATCGGTTCACTGCGTCGCCATGTGCGGAGGCATTAACCTGTCACAATGTATACCGCGCGGAGGGGCGATTACACCGCCCAACGAACTGCGGACTCGCGCCGTGGTATACCCCGCCTTAATGTACAATGCCGGGCGGGTGGCTTCGTATACGGCGGCGGGCTTTCTCGTCGGCGCTCTGGGGTCTGTATTCTCGTTTTCATATGCGTTTCAGGCGGGGTTGAAAATGATAGCGGGCATATTCATGGTGATCATGGGGATCAATATGCTCGGTGTTTTCGCGTGGACGCGGAGATTCGTTCCGCGGGCGCCGAGAGCTTTGACCGCTGAAATAGACAGACGCAAATCGGCTTCGGCGAGTCCGCTTATTGTCGGTTTGCTGAACGGCCTCATGCCGTGCGGACCGCTGCAAGCCATGCAGATTTACGCCCTTTCCACGGGGAGTCCGGTGGAGGGCGCTTTGTCTATGATGCTGTTTGCCATCGGCACTGTACCGCTTATGTTCGGACTCGGGGCATTGAGTTCGATGCTGGGAGGTAAATTTACACGCAATGTAATGACAGCCGGGGCGGCGGTAGTCGTGCTTTTAGGCGTATCAATGCTGTCGCAGGCGTGGAATCTATCGGGGCTTGGCGCTGCTATGCCGAGTGTTGTTGCAAACGCGCCCTATGCTTCGAATGGTATTGTTGCGGATGAACCTTCTGCGCCGGATGGCTCCGCTGCGAATGAACCCTCCGCACCGGATGGTCTTGCCGGAAATGGCGATTATGCGCCCGGCATGAGAGGGGCGCCGCCTTCCGCTATTGCGGTTACGGACGGTGTTCAGGTTGTGAACAGCACATTGGCGTCAGGGCGATATCCGGCGATCACCGTGCAGCCTAATATCCCGGTGAAGTGGATTATAGACGCGCCGCAGGGCAGCATAAACGGATGCAACTCCAGACTGCGAATTCCGGAGTATGATATACAACATCAGTTTGAGGTAGGAGAAAATATAATAGAATTCACTCCAGATAGGGAAGGTGAGTTTTTATATAGTTGTTGGATGGGTATGATAAGGGGGACGATAACAGTAGCTGCGGCCGAAGGCGGGGATTGACAGCCTCGGTAGTTCAAAGCGAGCGGGGACTGACAGCCTCGATAGTTCAAAGCGAGCGGGGATTGACAGCCTCGATAGTTCAAAGCGAGCGGGCATTGTCTATCTCAGGCGGCGGCGTATCGTGCGTTAGGGGCGTGATGGCGTAGATTCAGGGTCGGAGGGATCATAACAGTGTGGTAATAGCAGGAATAATGGAGAGGTGGTCTAAATGGCAAAGGCAAACAAAAGCCAGAAAATGGCGCAGAAAGCGCATCAGAAGAAACAGAGCCGGAAGAATTCACGTACATTACCTATAGTAATCGCCGGTGCGGCAATTATAGTTCTGGTTGTCGCGGTCATAGCGGTGACGGGGAATTCAGCCGGAGGCGGGAGTTATGTGGACGAGGCCACCGGAGATCTCGTGATCGATGTCGGCGCGATTTCTGAAAAGGCGTCATTTCATCCCATCACTGTGAACGGAGCTGAGATGGAGATACTGACTGTAATGGCGCCGGACGGCACGGTTCGTACCGCTTTTAACACATGCCAAGTCTGTTACAACTCAGGCAGAGGCTATTACAAGCAAACGGGAGAGGCGCTGATCTGTCAGAATTGCGGGAACCGCTTTGAAATGGGTCAGGTCGGAATTGAAACAGGCGGATGCAATCCGTGGCCGATCTCTGAGGACGGAAAAGTTGTAACAGATGATAGCATAAGGATTTTGGCCGATTTCCTCGAAGAATCCCAAGGGATATTCGCCAACTGGAAGACGGAGTAAATATAAATGGATGATATTGAGAGAACGGTCAATAACAAGATCATTATACCTGTGGGCGGCATGACGTGTGCCGCTTGCGCCGCGCGTGTCGAAAGAGCGATAGGGAAGATGGAAGGCATAGTTGAGGTCTCCGTCAATTTTGCCTCGGAGAAGGCTGCTGTGACATATGAGTCGGGCAAGACGAGGGTGTCGGCTATCAGGGCTGTGATCGAAAAAGCGGGATACGAGGCGCCGGAGATTTCAGAAACCAACGCGGTTGAAGAGGACAGGGCGCGCAGGGAAAAAGAGATCAGGACGATGTGGACGAAGTTTATTGTTTCTGCGGTCTTTTCCATCCCGCTTCTTTATATAGCGATGGCGCCGATGATATCATGGGCGCGACTGCCGTTTCCGGCATGGCTTGCGCCAATGGCATATCCGCTTGTTTACGCCCTGATTGAGCTGATGCTTGTCATACCTGTCATATGTGTGGGGTATAAGTTTTACACTGTCGGATTTAAGGCGCTGCTGCAGCTGAGTCCCAATATGGATTCTCTTATTGCCATTGGCACTGCGGCGGCCTTGCTGTACAGCATATACAATACTTGGAGGATCGCCGCGGGGGATTTCGGCGCTGTGGATTCGCTTTATTTTGAGACCTCCGGCGTTATAATAACATTGATATTGCTCGGCAAGTCATTGGAAGCCGTATCTAAAGGCAGAACCGGCGAGGCTATTAAGAAGCTTATGGGACTGGCGCCAAAGACCGCCATTATAGTGCGTGACGGCGCCGAGGCCGAGATCCCCATAGGCGAGGTGGAAATGGGCGATGTTATAGTTGTAAAGCCCGGTGCGAAAATCCCTGTTGACGGTACGGTAATATCGGGCGGCACTGCCGTAGATGAATCCATGCTCACAGGAGAGAGTATGCCTGTGGACAAGAAGGCGGGCGACGCGGTATACGCCGCGTCAATAAATACAACGGGCATGATACGATTTCGTGCGGAAAAGGTGGGATCGGATACGGCTTTGGCGCAGATCATCAAACTGGTTGAGGAAGCGCAGGGAAGCAAGGCGCCTATCGCGAAGATGGCGGATGTGGTGTCGGGCTATTTTGTGCCGGTGGTTTGCCTGATAGCCCTGGCGGCAGGCGCGGCATGGTTCTTCGGTACGGGCGGCGATCATAGATTCGCGCTGACGATATTCATATCGGTGCTTGTCATCGCGTGCCCATGTGCGTTGGGGCTGGCTACACCGACGGCGATAATGGTAGGAACCGGAAAAGGCGCCGAAAACGGCATTCTGATTAAGGGCGGAGAAGCATTGGAAACCGCGCACAAGATCGATACGATCGTTTTCGATAAGACAGGTACGATAACCGAAGGGAAACCCGCAGTCACCGATGTGATGCCGGCGAACGGCGTAGCAGACGATTTCTTGCTGATGATGACAGCTTCAGCGGAAAAGGGTTCTGAGCACCCATTGGGGCAGGCTATAGCAAGCAGCGCGGAGGATAGAGGCTTTGCGTTATCGGAAGCAGAAAGCTTCACATCGTTTACCGGTCGGGGCATAAAGGCGCAAGTAAACGGCCAAGTCGTGCTGGCCGGCAACCGCAAACTCATGGATGAGAGCGGGATTGCGCTTGCGGATTTTGCGGAAACAGGCGATAGATTGGCGGAAGAGGGCAAGACGCCGATGTTTGTGGCCATAGACGGCAAGGCGGCCGGAATTATCGCGGTCGCGGATGTGGTGAAGCGCAGCAGCATAGCCGCGATAGACAGCCTGCGCAAGATGGGCGTTGAAGTGGCGATGATCACCGGAGACAATAAGAAAACGGCTCTTGCAATAGCGCGGCAGGTGGGCATTGAACGGGTATTATCCGAGGTGCTGCCGGGCGACAAGTCGGAAGCTGTCAAGGAGCTTCAGACCGGCGGCCGTAGGGTGGCTATGGTGGGCGACGGGATCAATGACGCTCCCGCTTTAGCTCAGGCCGATGTTGGTATTGCAATAGGATCGGGCACGGATGTGGCTATAGAATCTGCGGATATCGTGCTGATGCGGTCGGAGCTTACGGATGTATCAACCGCTATAGAATTGAGCAGGAATACGATACGCAATATCAAGCAAAATCTGTTCTGGGCTTTCGGCTACAATACAATAGGCATTCCTATAGCGGCGGGTCTGCTCTATCTGTTCGGCGGACCGCTTTTAAATCCCATATTTGCCGCAGCCGCTATGAGCCTCAGTTCAGTATCGGTGCTCACGAACGCCTTGCGTTTAAAGCGATTCAGGCCGGCGGCGTAAATCGACGTTGCCACACAAGCACTCCCGGCGGCGTAAGCCGGCGTAGCTGCGCAGACCTGTCTGGCGGCGTAGTGCTGGCGTTGCCGCGCAAGCGCTATCGGCGACGTAAACCAACGCGGCTGCACAAACCCGCGTCATGAGGTGAAACTGTGACTGCAAAAAGTAAAAACATCTTGGTTGTAGATGATGAGATAAAAATCCTGGAGGTTGTTTCTTCATTTTTAGAGAACCGCGGATTTGTAGTGTTTACGGCCGATAACGCCAAGCAAGCATTGCAAATTTTTGAACGCGAAAATATCGTGCTTGTCGTTTTGGATTTGATGCTGCCGGATATGCCGGGCGAGGAAATCTGCCGCAGTATACGCAGAAAGTCGCGTGTTCCTATTATCATGCTGACGGCCAAGGTCGATGAATCGGATATCCTTGCGGGATTATCCGCCGGTGCGGATGATTACATAACAAAGCCGTTCAGTTTGAAAGAGCTTCACGCGAGGATTGAAACCGTGCTCAGACGCTCGGTTGACGATCTCGCGCCGCTTACTGTGAAGAATTCATTTCGCGGCGGCGATCTCATAGTTGACTTTGAAAAAAACGCTGTAATGAAAAAGCATGAGGCCGTCAGCCTTACCCCCAGTGAAATGAAGATACTGGCGGCGTTGATCAAATATCCCGGCAAGGTTTTCACGCGGACGGAACTCATAGACCTCGCGCTCGGCGATGAATTCGACGGCTTTGATCGCGCGGTGGACAATCATGTTAAAAATCTGCGCCAGAAGATAGAGGACAACTCTAAGGAGCCGGATTATGTGCTCACCGTGCACGGTATAGGCTACAAATTCGGCGGGGAATAATAAGGCCGGGCGGATGTTGGACGCAGCGGCGGGCTGAATGACGGGATGTTGGACGCAGCGCCGGGCTGAATGACGGATTGGCTGACGCTTGCGGATGCGGAAAGCTCGCGGCGGCGGAATGCGGAAGGTGTTTATATGCGAAGTTTAAAGGCGCAGTTATCATTATCGTTCATTGCCGTTGTGCTGATCACCGTTTCACTTTTCAGCCTTTTTTCTTTCAGGCTTATCGATCGACAGTTCAGCGCTTATATGGAAAATCAACAAAGGTCGAAAACCGGAAGTATTGTCGATAACCTCGGCTTGCAGTATGACGCGGCGACGGGCGAATGGAATATAGACTCGGTATACGCGCTCGGTATGCTTTCCTTGTCCGACGGCTACATCATCAAGGTCTACGATGCAGCGGGTGAGATACTATGGGATGCGGAAAATCACGAAATGGAGCAATGCGAACATCTCATGGCGAGCATTACGCGCAGGATGGAAGAGCATGGCGCCTCGGGGGATTTTATAGTCCGCGATTTTCTTCTCACGAGGGACGGTAAGAAGATCGGTTCGGTTGGCATCAGCTATTTTGGCCCGTATTTTTTAAGTGAAAATGACTTTGGATTCATAAACTCGCTTTACTACCTTTTGATAATCGTATGTGTGACGTCGTTGCTGCTCTCATTCGGCGCGGGCGTTATGCTGGCCAGGCGTATTTCGCGCCCCGTAGCGAAGACGGCAGATATCGCTACGCAGATAGCGGCAGGTAACTACGATATACGGTTTGAGAGCGAGACGAAAACGACGGAGCTTTATAATCTGGTATCTTCCATAAACCATCTCGCGGATGCACTTGACGCCCAGAAGAAGCTGCAGCGGCAACTTACCGCCGATGTAGCGCATGAGCTGCGCACCCCGCTTGCTACGCTCGGGACGCATCTAGAAGCGATGATCGAAGGTGTGTGGGAGGCTACGCCGGAGCGTCTGGTCAGCTGCCACGAAGAGATTCAGCGTCTGGGTAAAATGGTGGTTGATCTGGAAAGGCTGGAACGGGCGGAAAGCGATAACCTTCAGCTTGACAAAGCGCCGGCGGATTTGTTCGCGCTCGCTCACAGTGTATGCGATAACTTTGCGGGGGAACTGACGAATAAAAATCTGAGATTGGATATAGAGGGTGAACATGTGAATGTAATGATCGACAAGGACAGGATCAGGGGAGTCATAAGTAACCTTATGTCAAACGCCGTAAAGTATACACCGGAGGGAGGGCGCATAAAAATCAGTGTGGAAAATGCGGAAAACGCAGGGAACCTGGTGGTTGAAGACAACGGCGAGGGTATAGAAGCGAGCAAACTGCCGTTTATATTCGAGCGTTTTTACCGTGCCGACACCTCACGCAGCCGGGGCACAGGGGGCACGGGCATAGGACTTGCCATAGTAAAATCCGTTGTGAGCGCTCACGGCGGCTCCGTTGACGTTCAAAGCAAGCCGGACGAAGGGAGCAGGTTTACAGTCACACTGCCTAAAGCGCTGTAGGTCATCTTCAAATAGTGAATTGTAAAGCTTCGACGGTCTTTATAGCTACAGTGCGCAGTGATTTCGGCTTTTGAGCGGGGCAAGACGCAATAGGACAAAACCTTTTCGCTGACTTGTGGGTTCACTTGTAGGCTGACTTGTGGGTTCGCTTGGTGGTTTGCCGCAACTTGCGGCCCTACACGCCCGGTGGAAACTGCCGCAAGAGGAATAATCGTGCGAAAAACATTGGCGCCCTCAATGAACTGCGGTTCATGTCCTGAATACAGCCGCGTGTATTTATAGGTGTTGCGCATACCGGAACCCAATTCGTCCGCCAACCCGGCATCGCGGAAGACTCTTGAAATCGGCGGATTTTTCGCGAACGGCGCGAATGTCTGCAAATTCAGTGTACCGATGCCATGTGCCTGATTAGCATTCTCCGTGGACATACAGCCTCTCTCAATGACAAACTTCGCCACATACCCGGATGAAAAGTCTTGGTGGGCGAGCAAATTCGAGAAAATCTCCCGCAGAATCTTATCCCTGGCGCTGATGCTCTGGATGCCTTCAAGCACAAATGGATCAGACAGATGCTTTGCACCGAACGCCATGAGACG
Source organism: Eubacteriales Family XIII. Incertae Sedis bacterium (assembly GCA_031264295.1). Taxonomy (GTDB): domain Bacteria; phylum Bacillota; class Clostridia; order Peptostreptococcales; family Anaerovoracaceae; genus JAISED01. The sequence goes on from JAISED010000087.1 coordinate 22,669, forward strand.
GTCATACGAATCAAATAGGTTCGTGATGATGACATCCCGGTCATCATACCTATCAAGATTTTCCACCCGGAATATTGCATCGGTCTTATGTTGCGGTAGGACGGCCATGATGGTCTGGTCTGTGCCAAACAGCAAAATCCCGGCCAGCGTCACGCCTTCTTTCTGCCTGTCCGGGTCAGTAAGGATAAGCCCCTCACTGCGAAGGATTTCCTCATCGCTCATGGTAAGCCACGGATGGTCATTCCGGCGCATACGGGAGAGCTTTCGCGCTCGTTTGATGAGGTCTGGCCTGAGCGCATCCATGCTGAAGCAAGTGACCTTATTGACGAAGTACATCCCCTGTTTGCGGGCATATGCTTGATAGACTGCATCGGAGTTGTTGGTGATGTCAATGTCCGAATCCTCATTGCGGTCGTAGATCCTGCCGTTTATCCGGCAGACTTGTGCACACACCGGGACATAAATGTGCAGTACCTGTTTGCCCTCTATAACAGTGGTTTCTATTTGCAGAAACAGTGGAGGATAGCATTTGCTGCTGTTGATTGTCGTAACAAACTCACTTTGTATCCGGCCAATCTCATTAGGATCAACGCCAAGCACAGTGCCATCATCCTTGATGCCGAGGAAAATATGACCGCCTTCCCGATTGGAAAATGAGCCGACGGTCTCATAGACATCCTTTGTGATGTCTTTCGTCGATTTCTTGAATTCAACGGATATATTCTCGCTGCCCTGCACAAGCGCAAGGATTTCGTTCATCTCCATTTTTGTTTTGCCCCCTTGATATACTTGCCGCTCTTGATTCGCGCGTCAGCTATTAGGCATTGTAACACCACTGGGAGTGAAAAACAATATTGAACCCGGAAAAAGCTTTTTGTAAATTTACGTGTAAATTGTGTTGTTCGTTTAATGACTGTTATGCCTATCATGCACCGGTTCCATTATAGATTTTACTGCCGTTAACGATTTTTAATATATAGATGCTCATTTGTTTGATCTGAATTTTTTGCTAGTATTAACATGTATAATGTTAAATATAATTAACCCTACAAAAATTAACCACGAAGAGCAGAATACGACCATCATATATCTATTTAAGATAATGGATAATATTGCGCCGATTATAAGGCATATACCAAGTGAATAACTCAAGCGGGTCGATGCGTTCAGTAATTCTTCTTCGTTCCACGTCTCCTTTTGTTTTTGATTCATAGTATTGTAGCCCGCAATAAAACGAGTTGCTTTAAACTTTTTCATCAAGAATCCTATCAAAAGGCATATCAATCCTGTAATCGCATTCACTATACTTGCTCCCCAAAATTCCATTTCAATGCCCCTCTCCTTAAATCAAAATCCGTCTTCGTATCAAATTATGTGCATCAATTCAAGGTTCCATTATAGATGTCCGGGCGATAGAAGATGACTGAAAAGCCAAGCTTGCCGAGTTCAAATCCATACCGGACTCCCGCGCCCTCACATTCCATCGCGATTTTGCGTAAGCCCGTGCCGAAGATCTCAATGTCTTTCGAGTAGTACATAATTTGTGTGAGCAGCATATTCCTACGAATGGATTTGCCTGTACCGTCGATGAAGTCTTGCGGAGTGAATTCCTCCGGAAAGATGCCGGGATTGTATATCTCAATGCGATTCGAGTAGATAGCTATCTCGTTTGTCTGCGGCACACGCCAATCGCGATGCGCATAGCTGTTCAGAAGGGCTTCACGAACGGCCTCAATAGGTACTTCAGGTATCTCCATACGGGTTGGCGAGCCGTCACGCACTACACGCCAGCGGATGTTGCGCCGAATGTATAACTCTCCTGCATCTACCAAGTCGATGATGGCGCCTTTCTTGCGGTCTATATCTATGAAGGTGTGTTTCACGTCCGTAGCGAAGATGGCCATCTGTATTTCTGCGCTAGCCTTCTTACCAAACATAGCGATGGCTGTGTTGTTCGGTTTGCCGTTGTCAAGAAGTTCTAGTCTGTTCAGAATATCTTCGCGGTTCGTGAACCGATACTCAAGCCTGCCGCTCTCGTTGGCTCTCTTCATGTACGAGCGTAACGTGTTAGTGTTGATGTCTTCGATCGTCTTACCTGACGGCGCGGTATCCCATGTGGACAACTGTCCCTGCTTCCTCTTGAAAAACTTTTCAAGTTCCGCCGGCGAAAGCTGTTTGCTCTCGTCAGCCACCCGGATGTAGGCGCGCCCGTAGGCAAAGTATGGCGGTTCCGCCCCCTCGAACTGTACCCGTATGCAGGACTTATTGTCTATACTGACATTTTCGACAACAGGATATATCTGCGGTTTAAGGTTGTCGGTGATGGCACGGCTGACATCGCGCAGTGATGACGACGATACTGTTTGCCCTTTGACAAGGCCGTCGTCCTTGATGCCGAAATATAGCTCCCCGCGGCCATGCTTATTCAAGATGGCGGCGACATCGGCAACTGCATCTTTAACCTCTGCAGTTGTCTTCTTGAATTCAAGCATCTCAGATTCTTGACCGAATATCATGTTACATCCTCCCGATTAAGCCTATCATGCGTGTATAAGAATTCTCTTCTGGTTTTCAAAATCAAAACAGTAGATTCCGCCGAATCTGCCGCTTGGAATTCTGTAATAAACTGCAGTGTCGCTAATAACAAAATCAAATCCTGAGATATCCTCCGCTAAAAGTACTACTGCGCCGGTTTCAGGATCGCATCGAACTAAGCCAGACTGATTCAACTTTGATGAGGATCTTATCATCCATAAGGGTAAAAGCTAGAACGCCTGAGCTGATCGCATCCGTGCGTCCGGTATGGATGTCAAATGATTCCAGTCGATCATCATCAGTAGTGTAGTACGCCATGCCATTAGATATTTGTATGGAGTTGATCGCGTAATCAGGAGCGAATACCGCATTTGTTTTACCGGTGTTTATGTCAGTGGCATAAAGCTTGTTATATATCTGCTCATCATCCTTATCCATGCCGCGAGACCGAACAGCACGCCAATAGATAAGTCCATCAATACAGTCAATGAAAGCTAGTGGGGAGTTGACACTTTTTCCGTCCAACGTCATCTTGCCAATTTCACGCAGTGATTCATTCTGCACGGCGTAAACTATATCGGCTTTCGTGCTGAAATATATACCTGTATCTGTCTGCCAAAGCGTCCCTGACTGCGAAGATATTTTTTCCTTTACGTCCGTATTTGTGTGGTATACGTAAAGATTTTTGTCAACGAAATATAATTCGTTACCGCTTAAGAATAAGGTGTAAGGCGCTGGCTCAGTTCCTCTATTCGGCAAAAAAATTGCGATTGTTGCCATGACAGTGAATAAAACTGCCAAAACTATGGCATTGAATCGCCGCTCTCTTTTTGACTCACCGTGAATAACGTTGGTTTCTTCGAGCATGTCGTTTTACGCCTTTCCTTAGCCAATCCCGTACGACTTGTTTTTCATGTCTCAATTATAGCCTGCCTGCGGGAGAATTTCAATAGTTAATGTTGCGTGAGCCAATTTCGCTTCAGCGCGAGTGGTCATATAACAAACTATAATTTACACCCGTAATATTGCGTGTTATAATATGTTCAGGAGGCGAGGGAATGACTGCAAAAGAGCTAAAGCGAAAGCTAATCACTGCCGGGTGGACGATAACCGAAGGAAGCAGACACGAACTGGCAACCCACCCAAACAAGCCGGGTGTACAGGTCGCAATCCATCGGCACGCAGGTGACATCCCCAACAGAACCCTGAACAAACTCTTAAAGGCCACGGGATTAAAATAGCCCCACACTTTGGAACACCATATAAAGCGAGGTGACAAATATGATATACGTTTATCCGGCAATTCTTTACCCTGACGATAGCAAAATTGGCGTTACAGTTCCTGATTTACCTGGCTGCCATACCTACGGCGATGATAAGGCTGACGCGCTGTTTATGGCAAAAGATGCAATAGAAATGTGGTTGTGGCACGCCGAAAATACAGCCATGCCTATACCGCCCGCATCGGAAACCCTGCCGCTTGATATCGGCGAAACCCTTACCTTAATTGCTGTCAACACCGACGAATACCGCCAGGCACACGATACGAAGGCTATCAAGAAAACCCTATCTATCCCGTCTTGGCTGAACCAACAGGCTGAAAAAGCAAATGCGCCGTTTTCTCAGATACTCCAACAAGGATTGAAAGAATATCTACGAATCTCAGAATGAACACGATATTCTTTGACATGCCAACCGTTGATGAAGTCCGGGAATTGTATGGCATCGGCGTAATCGTGGAGACGTTTTAACTCTGTTCGTTAATTTGTATTAGAAATATCCCCTCCCACAATATGGCGGTTAACCGTTATGTTGTGGGAGTAAAGTTGTAACCCCATGTCAAAAGACAGGGGAATGGGAGTCGTCGTTCGGATCACTTGTTTCGGGAGGTACGGCAGCACTATTTCTGAAATCGCGCCGCTTCAGCAAGATATTCTCAATGCATTCAGCCTGCAAATGGATTCATAGTTACACGCGCCGGGAAATCAGGCTCTAAAGATTATCTTACATGACGCAAGAAAGAGGCTGCCCCCAAACCTTACTTTCCTGGTTTTTGAGACAGCCCCTCCCTGTTAATTTTCAAAAGTATTCCCATCATGTATTTCTAACCTAAAATTATGATTTAGACATTGACCAAATCGACTGTCCAAGAATCTACAGTTATTGTTGCTGAGCCGTTATTGAAAAGACTGAATGTGTAGGTTCCAGATGAACTGTCATATACATAGTCTATAAGTTCACCATACCAATCCCCACTGGTAGCTGTGAAATATCCGATATTCCACCATGAACCTCCTCCAACGGGTTTACTTTCAACACGTAATTCATCAACATGACCTCCAGTAACGCTAGCATTAAAGGTTGCAAATCCGCCACCATAGTAGAACGTTTTGTTACTGCGAATGCCCCATCCTGCGCCTAGTTCTATACCTTCGTCAATTACTGTATAAAGTTGTGGAACAATATTTCCGTTTTTATCAACGATAACAAAATCTTGAAGTAAATCCACAGTCTGCCTCTGCATAGTATCATTTTCATTAGCTAACGCAGTTAAAGGAACGCAAGCGACCATGAGAACCACCACTAAAACTCCTATTAAAATCTTTCTATCCTTCATTTGATATTTCCCCCTTTTTTACTTTTGTTTAAATAAACCTCAACTCCCAGAGATTATTGGGTCTACACTAATTGTCGGCACTACATCCGCTGAGAGAAATGCGCATAAAACAAGGCGTTTTTCGATATTTCTGTTGACTTGACTTAACAGACCT
>JAISED010000051.1 GCA_031264295.1 Eubacteriales Family XIII. Incertae Sedis bacterium
ATGATTGTGACGTAGTAGTAATATGTTCCCACTGTGTCTGTAGGCGCCATATAGTTTTCATCGGTCGCGCCTGAAATAAGTGCCCCGCCGACATTTGTGGCGCTGGTGTTACTATACCACTGATAAGCCAGTGAGCCACCGTCCGGCGAGGTCGCCGCTACGTTCAGGTCATGTGTTGCGTCGTCTCCCGTGCCGACTGTCACAACAGCGTCCTGCGGCTGCGTTGTGATGCTCGGAACTTCTGCATTGATCGGCAATGGAGTCACTGTCAGTGTAACAACATCGCTTGTTGTCGTCGCGGTTTTTACACCGCCGTCGCCGTTATCGGTTATGGTATTCGTGACCACTACATAGTAGTAATACGTTCCCACTGTGCCGGTCGGCGCGACGTATGTCGTGTCGGTCGCGCCGGGAATGAGAGCGCCGCCGCTGTTATCGACACTGGTGTTGCTATACCACTGATATGACAGCGTGCCGCCATCTAAAGATGTGGCTGCAACTGTCATGTCGTATGATACGCCGACTGTCACAACAGCGTCCTGCGGCTGCGTTGCGATGTCCGGAGCTTCAGCGTTAATTGGCAACGAAGCCACTGACAGCGTAACAACATCGCTTGTCGTCATCGCAATTTTCGCGCCGCCGTCACCGTTGTCTATGATGGTGTTCGTGACCACGACATAGTAGTAATATGTTCCCGCTATGCCTGTCGGCGCGGTGTATGTCGCGTTGGTCGCGCCGGGAATGAGAGCTCCGCCGCTGTTGACCGCGCTGGTGTTGCTATACCACTGATATGACAGCGTGCCACCATCTAAAGATGTGGCTGCAACTGTCATGTCGTATGATACGCCGACTGTCACAGCAGCGCCTTGCGGCTGTGTCTCAATGATCGGAGCTTCTGCATTATTCGGTAGCGGGGTCACTGTCAGTGTAGCGACATCGCTTGCCGTATTCGCAGTTTTTACGCCGCCGTCACCGTTGTCTGTTATGATATTCGTGATCACTACATAGTAGTAATACGTTCCCACCGTTCCAGTCGGCGCAGTGTATGTCGCATTATTCGCGCCGGGAATGAGGATGCCGTCGCTGTTGACTGCGCTGATGTTACTATACCACTGATAAGCCAGTGAGCCCCCGTCCGGCGAGGTCGCCGTCACGTTCAGGTCATGTGTTGCGTCGTCTCCCGTGCTGACTGTCACAGCAGCGCCCCGCGGCTGCGTCTCGATCACAGGCGCCTGCGCGTCTATTACTTCATCAGACTCTACTGTTAACCTGCCGCTTACTGTCTCAAAAGGCACTTGCTGTATAAACGCGTTCAAGATACTTCCCGATACAATTTCCAGCTTTATTTCATATTCGCCCGGAAGGGCGTCTGCCAATACTTCGAAATTCAATACTACAATATCACCGTTATTTGTATTATTAACAGGAGAATCTCCGTCATTCCATGTGAATCTAATGGGCGACGTTCCATTATGTTGTGGGTGCAATGGCCTATTCAGCTTACCTGTATTCTCGGCATTGACCAATCTCAGCGCTTTATTATCAAAGATAATATTAAAGCCCATTGTCACTATCCCCGGATTGTTCTCAAGGCTGATCGGTATCTGAATTATATCCCCCGCAAGCCCCCTGCCTTCGGCCACGGATATAGTTGGCGCATCGCTGCTAAGCGCCTGCAATCCAAAAGCGGCTGCTTGAGGCGCCGCCGGCGGTTTCCACGGAAAAACAGCATAATCCGGCCATCCGGCTGTATGCCGCATGAGAATAACCGAATCGGACATGTTGACGGATGTATCATCATTTACATCAGCCGCTTTCAGATTTATAGATGTGAGTCCGGGCATGATATCAGCAAAATTCCATCCTGCCGTATAACGCATAAGTATCACCGAGTCAGCCATGTTTACCAATGTATCATCGTTCACATCGCCAAATGTAAAACTGGAAACTGTGATATTGCCGCTTGCCGCACGGAATTTCACTTGCTGTATAAGCGCGTCTAGGATGGTTCCCTCTACAATTTCCAGGCCTATTTCATATTCCCCTGGATTGGTATCCTTTAATACTTCAAATTTCAATATGACAATTTCACCGTTATTTGTATTATTAACAGGAGAGTCTCCGTCATTCCATGTGAAGCGGATCGGCGATCTCCCGCTGTGAGGCGGATGTAAAGGTCTATTCAGCCTGCCCGTATTCTCAATCCCGACCAATTTCAGCGCTTCATTATTAAAGATAATGTTAAAACCCATCGATATGATCCCTGGGTTGTTCTCAAGCGAAACTGCTAGCGTAAGCTCCTCGCCCGCTCTGCCAGCCGCGCTCGAAACCCTGACAGTCGGCTCGGGCGGCGCTTCAGTAATAATGCTGACAGTAGGCGCGTTCAATGTGTCATACGCCGGTTGCGCCGCGCCGTTGATATGATTGCCATATGTATATGAGTTGTCCTGATTGTCATTTATGAGAACCGCATAGCTCTGTGAAAATGCGAATAATTCACTGGCGTTCATGACGCGGATACTATTGTCCGCCAAGTCGGAAATCCCCTTGCCGGACTTGAATGCAAATCGGAATTCGCCGAGATTTACATACGTATTCTGCGGACATGCGTGAAGATCGTCAACGCTTCCTACAGACGCGGAGATATAGCCTGTCTTACTGTCCGCGCTTTTAGCCGTAAACACATCAATCGAGCTGCCCAAGTCGCCTGTCTTGCCCACATCCGGCCTTAGAACAAAATCTTCTCCCGGCAAAGGCTCATTGACCGGCGAGGATGCATCCCAGCGAATCAGTTGCAAGACCGTATTGTCATATGCTATACGTATGCCTTGGGTGTTGTTCAAAGTCAAATTCGGCTTGTTGGCTTTTAGCTGCCAAGAGACAGCGAACGTGTTCTGCCCATTGAATTTAGCCACGGTGTCGATAGTCCCGGCAATCTCAATGGAAAATGCCGGGTTATCGGCAGCTAAGGCAGGCAGACCCGGCGGGCATAGCAAGCTTAATATGAGCAGTATCAATATTACTCTTTTCATTTGCTTCTTCCTCTTTCTATTCCAGTGATAAAGGATTTTTTCAATCAAAACCAGTCGGTTTTAGTTACCTATAATTCATTAATACCTCAGCCGCCTCCGCTCTGCTGATCTGCCCTTTAGGGGCAAGCGTCGCCGCGGTTCGGCCTGAAACAATACCTGCGCCGACCGCCCACTTCATGGTATTTAGCGCCCAAGCGGAGATTTGGGAAGCATCCGAATATTTTGATAGATCCGCCTGAGCACTGACGTCAAGCCCCATGGCTTCGGAGTAACGGTAAAGCAGCGTTACAGCTTGCTCACGTGTTATATTATCATTCGTTCCGAATCTGCCGTCGCCGTATCCCAAAATGATTCCGTTTTCACCAGCCCACTGAATGGCGGCTGTATACCATTGTTCATCGCGCACGTCATTAAAAACGCTGTCACCCGAAACATCGGGCAGTCCCGCAAGCCGATACAATATAGTCGCGAACATGGCGCGCGTCATCGGAATATCCGGCGAGAAACTGCCGCCGGCGCCGTTCATCAAACCCGTTTCAGTCACATACCTGGCGGCATTATAGAACCAATCGTTTGAAAACACGTCGGTATAAAGACTCTCATAATCAGATGTCGGATCCGGCTTCGCACTACTTGGTGATACATCCGATTCTATCGTCTTGGCCTGGTTGTTCTGGTCTGTCGAGTTGACCAAGGTGTTAGGATTCGTGGGTTCGGTCGGCGTGTTAGGATTCGTCGGTGTGTTTGGCGTGGTCGGTTCTATTGGATTCGTCGGCGTGTTTGGCTCCGTAGGATTACTGCGCGGATAATTTATCGTCGGCGCGTTTAGCGCGTCGCCGCCTAACGCGGCGCCATTTTCTTGTCTTAGATACGTATAGGATCTAATCTCGTTTTCTGTGGTGTTAATGAGGATGGCTGAACTCTGAGCCGTTGCCGCCAGTTCATTTACGCTCATGCATCGGATGGAGTCCCTCGTCAAGTCAGCGGCGGTTTTGCCGGTGCGGAATGCAAACCGCACCTGCGCCAGCGTCACAAGTGTCCCTTGCGGACAGGTATATGTCGCAGAATTACTGCCCAATGAAACATTCAGGTATCTCTGACTGCCGGAGGCGCTCTTAGCGGCGCTCACACGTAAAGCGGTATTGTAAACACCCACGCGCCCGGCGCCCGATACTACACCGAAGCTTGTTCCCATATCGCTGTCGGGAATGACGCCGGAGCCGTCCCATTTCATCAGTTGAAGGACTGCACTGTCATAAGCCAATCTCAAGCCCTGCGTATTTCTGAGCGTCAAGCCGCCTCGTTCTGCCGTGATCCGCCAATCAAGAACAAGAGTGTTCTGCCCGTTGAATGACGTGCCGGCGTCAAGCGTGCTGTTGATTTCCACGGAAAAGACCGGGCTCTCCAAAGCTAAAGCAGGTACGGTTCCGAACAAGAAGAGAATCAGAGCTATAAAAAGCGCCATATATCGTTTCAACAAGAACACATCCTTTCACAGTTATTTCCATCATGCCGCAGCTACAAGTATCAATCCGCAGTCGCTGGAAGATTGCTGCGGTCTCGCACAGTCTGCGCTGCGCAGTTTCTGTCAATCCGCAGCAGCCGGGGGATTAGCCCGCGTCTTAATGATCTGCCGCAGTATGCCGCACATTTTTAGACGCGGGCTTTTTCCCCGAAAAATCACTTCTCTCTGTACTGGATCAATTCCTTGACGTTGCTAACGTTCGCTAAGCTGCTGGGGTTCGTCTCGGATTCTTTACTCTCCGCCTTGCGGTACTTGAATATCTTGTAGTAATCGTCGTAGAGACCGGTATAATAGTCAAATCTAAACCAAGCCGTACTGCCCTGTGATTCAGACCAAGCGCCCCTATCCCAAAGGTAGTATGGCAAACCGTTATAAAGATAGCTGCCATTCCGGGGATAATTGGTGGATGAAGTGTAGGCACCGAAATATTGATACAAGTAGCTGTTGTGATTACTGCTGTATCCATACGCGGGAGCGATTATGCGCAAGATCGCGTTAGCATAATTAGTATTGTACATCCAATGCCAGTAGATCCACCCCTCCCACCATGTGCTCACGGTTCGTTTATTGGTCGCATTTTCGTAAGCGCTATAGGGACTATTTTGGGATTTATGGAAGTCCTTGTAGTACTGGTGCCCAGTGTCAAACCCCGAAGGGAATGATGCGTAGTAAAACCTAGTCGACTCACTGCCTGATCGCTGCCAATAACTCTCGTACTGCGTCCACCCTGACATAGACGTCTCTTTCGATTCCGTATACGAAGTCAGTGTGTACGTCCACTTCCGCGCTACTACCTGTGCGCCGGAAGGCAGACTTGAAGCAGCCACCCAAGCTGATACGGGCTTTTGCGTCCACTTTGCGTAAAGCGTGACGTCCCCCGTCACCTTATCGGAGCTCAGGTTCCACGCCTGCGTGCACTTCGAGTCCTTGTACCATCCTCCGAATGTGTAATAATCCCTGCTTGCGGCGGGTGGAGTGACTAAGGCGCCGTACATCACTTTTACTGTCTTTGTGCTTGCGCCGTCAACCTTGCCGCCGTTGGCGTTGAAAGTTACATTGTATTCATTGAGCTGCCAATTCGCGTACAATACCGTTTCGCCCTGTACTGTATCCGCGTTGAAGTCCCATTTCTTCTCAAAGCCCGAATCCTTGTACCATCCCAGGAAAAGGTATTTATCTCTTACGGGATCCACCGGTTTGGGAATGGGTTTTCCGTATTCCACATAGACAGGCGCCACATCGGAGCCTCCATTGCTGACGAAGCTCACGGCATAGGTATTGACGATCCACTTTGCGTACAGTGAAATATTTTGAGACGGCATGAGGGTCTGCGTGAACGGATTGCTTAATCCGGCGTCCGTGTACCATCCGCCGAAGTTATAGCCGTCTCTTGAAACGGTAATATCGTCAAACAGAAGCATGTCCTCCAGATAACTCTTGACGGTTACGGTCGCTCCGTCGGCCTTGTTGGTTATGACGCCTCCGTTCGCCTCATACTGAATCGTAAACGTTCTTGTTTTAATGAGCATGCTCTGCGAAACAGTCTTGTCGATCACATAGCCGCTCGCCTCGTTATGCCCGATATTAACATTTATCGTGACCGTCGATTCCAGCGCCGCAGTCACGGGATGTATCTGATACTGATGATTGTCCTTCTCAATAAGTATTGTATTTGTGAGTGTTGCATTGCCATTTTGTAAAACTGCTGAATAGCTGTAGTCGATCCCGTCATGCACCGGCGCTGCTGGAGATGAGAAGCCGTCTGTTTCCGCCGCTTTTGTCCTCACGTCATAGGTGAACTCCGCGCCTCGCGCCATGAAGTCGCCGACTCCGGTGGAATCAATGTCCAGATACTTAGTGTCCGCTCTTAATATGTGCGTGTTGATCGTAAATGTCCGCGACACAGGGGCTTGATCCGGGTAAACAGCGATCCCCGCCGTCAGTATAAGCGCTTCATCGGCAATATTGGCGTAATCCCGGACTGAGAGCTTGTTGTCGATGATCGCATAGTTTATAGGATTGCTCAGCGTCCAGGTTATGGCGAAGTCGTTTATCTCGCTTGGAATAAATGGGTTGTTGTCACTGAACATGTTGCCCGCGGCCACAGTTAGATCACGATTCAAATCTTCGATCTCGCCCAGTATTTCCGCACCCTCAACGACCGCAATAGGCTTGTATCGGTTCGTGTAATCATACAACCAACAGTCGACGCCCTTGTTGTGCAAAGCGTAGAGAGTATGTACATTGCTCTCGTAGAAGGACTTATCCGAGGCCGTGCCGATGGCATATACGGCTTCCAGATTTGGCAGTTCCTCCAAGACGGAGATCTCCGCCTGAACATATGATACGTCGATGGTCTTCAAAGCTTTGAAGCGATCCAGCGAGAAGATCTCATAGAAATCCGGCTGGCTGCCCCTTAGGTTCTCAACGTCGGAATGTGAAATGTTCAGGTATTCCAGATTCTCCATATCAGGCAGATAGTCCACCTCTCCAAGCTGCACATTGGCCATAGATAACTCCCGCAGCACATTGTCGTCAAAGCTTGTATAGGAATTCATAAATGTAAACGGCGTTTGGGAGTCGATGTACAGGTACAACAATGTCCCTCTGCTTCTTAGGGATATATAGCCTCCCAGATCAAATGTAGAAAGACTGTTTCCGGCCAAGTCTACATAGACCAGATTCCTGAATTTTGACAGCCACGAAACATCTGTAATGCCGCAGTTCTCAAGGGATACATAGCGAATTTCAGACATCAGTGAGAACAGGTTCGGGGCGTTCAAGGATCCAGTCAGATTATCCGCATAAAGCACAATGAGATTTACCAATTCATAGAGCGAAGAGAATCTCGTCGGCGCCTGACCGTTGAAGTTGATCTGAGTGAAGTTGCTGGAGTTGATCTTAGGGAAGCCGACTGCGTCCTTGTTCTTCTCCATATAAGCTCGCATGTCAGCCGCGTCATACGCAAGACCGTTGCCACTGACATCCAGGAATTTCAATGTACTCGCCAGCCCTCTGATATATGCTACGTTGTCCGTATACGATGTAACTGCGAGCGTTTGGTCTGTTATGCTCCCGCCGCCTACCAGGTATGAGGCCAGGTTACAGTCAGCAACATCAAGCCTCACCAGTTTGCTCATGCCGCTCAGAAAACTGAGTGTCCGCAGATCCTTGCCGGAAAGCGTCAGCGTTTCCAGTTTTGTTAAACCGCTCAAGAGTCCGGGCAAGGCGCTCTCGTATATGGATGAGTTGTCGGAAAGCATTAACTTCCTGAGCTTTGTCAGATCCTTCACGAAGCTGAACGTCTGTATCTCGTTGTTTTCCGCGTAGAGTTCCGTCATCGTCGCGCCGCGCCTTGAGAGGAAGCCCAGCGTCTGGATGCGATTCCCGGAAACATTCAGCGCGACCAATTTAGTAAGCGTCTCCAAGTAGTCGACGTCCTCTATATCGTTGTCGTTCAGATACAGTATCTCTAACTCAGTCAGGTATTTCAGGTATGAGATGTTCCCCTCCTGACTGCCGGCAAAGACGTTTTTCAGCTTGTTGTTGCCTAAATACAATGCCTGCAGCGCGGTCATCAAACGCAGATCGCGCACGTCGCTGATCTGGTTTCCTTGTAGGCGCAGTTCCAACAATGTCCTGTTGTTTTTTATGTTCTCCAGTGATGTAATATTGTTGTTGGCCAGTGACAGCAATTTTAGCAGCTTGAAGTCTTTGAAGTCTGCCAAGTCATCACTGTCAAGCAGATTATCTGACAATATCATGAATCTGATGAGCGGCGCGCGTTTCAGCGCTGAAATGTCGGTGAGCTGATTGTTGTTCAAGTACACTTCCAACAATCGGCCATAGCGTCTATCCTCCTCGAATAGCGAGTCGAGATTGGTGAAGTTGTTGTACGATAAATCTAGCAACTCCAGATAGATCATGTTTTTAAGTATCGGAATACCGCCGTCTGTCAGACTATCATCACCGAAGCCGCAGTCTCTCGCCATCAGCGCCTCAAGCTTCGAGAGAGAGGCGATCTCATTCAAGCCCCGTGTAATGCGAAGCCCTGAAATATTCAGCACCCGCAGATTCGTGCAGTAGGTCAGGCCAGTCAGATCCTTGATCTCGGGATAGCCGCTCAGATCCAGATACACAAACTTGGGATTTTTTAGAGCGTCGGTCGTAAGGGTTCCGCCGCTGCCCGTCGCGCTTCTCAGCGCCTTATACAGCTCTTCGTCGATATTTACGCCCGGCTCAAGCAGCCTGTTGGCATTCACAATGCTGACTGTGTATTGCAGCTCAAATGTGATCGATCCTACGCCGGACGGATAGGTCACTTCGGCGATCATCGGCAAGGCCGAGCCGTTAACGGCGAAATCTTTGATGGTGACTATGTTGTCCGCTATGGTTGCGATCGTTGTGTTTTTGGATATCCAACGGACATGGGCATTATATTTTGTATCGTAGTTCCATAGTATTTCATTCGTCGTCAATGAGGGTCCCTGATATGAAGCGATTTGATCGATGATGTAATCGCGTACTTCTTTCACCGTGACGGGCGTCAGTACAACATCATCGAAATAGATCTTGCCGTCGGTTTCGACAGGAACGCCATTGAAAGTAACGGTGGCTACGAGCGTCACATTTTGCTCGTATGCCGTTCTTGAGATCTGTGTAATCCCCTGCTCGCTGCCGTCTTCCGCGATCACCGCCCACGATACCCTGACCTCATACTTCTTGTCGTCATTCTTAACGTCGTCATTGCTCACTTTTCGCGGCAGAGCGATGTTCGCGCTTATCTTATCCCCTATGAATCCGTTCAGATATTGGCGAATCTCCTGCAAGCTCGGGCATTGGAAGACGCCGGTGACATTGTATTCAAAATCTATCGTGCCTATCTCGTCGATATAACCGTTGCGCCTGATTTCGATTGTAGCGGTCAATGTGACCACAGAATCATATGTCGGTTTGCTGAATACGCCCGTTGTGTTGTTGAGCGTCGCCCAGTTTGATGAAGCCCATGATATATTTACGGTTTCACTGCTTTGATAGGGAGGGAGTTCTTCGACAAGCACAAGATCACCGCTCAGCACGTTCGAGGTATAGTAGCGCTCGGTAAGGCGCTGTTTATAATAGCTCATGGCCGAGGTTTCTCTGTCATACCTCGCGTAGACCGATGTGTGAGCTTCCAGATTATCGAAGTTGGCGGCTTCGTCCCTGTCAGGGGAGTATGACCATCTGCCGCTGGAATGATCACCTATAACAGGAGGCGCCGGGACGTTCACAAGACTGTCCCCGTATGTCACGGACTTGACGAAGAGTTTTCGCTTATCTTGGTCATAAAATGTGATATTGACGCGGTTGCCGAGGATGATGTCGTGGTTCACGGTATACTGCTGTATATATGCCGCATCGGATATGGATATATCGCCGTCATAAAAGGCGTCAGCCAGTCTCAACTGATATGGCTGTAGCTCGCCGATCCACGCCAAATGCTGCCGCAAATCCGTGACATCCTTGGAGTCCACATCACCATCCAGATTCACATCACCCATCTGATAAAGTTTAAGCGGCTGGAATTCCGTCTTAAATGTCAGCGCTTGGATAGAAGAACCCGCCGAGGTGAACGCTTTGGTCTCGAAATCCGGGTCGAGCTTTAACAGCTCATAGACGTCCGGACCGGCGTTCTCATCCACAGCGAATGTCAGATCGATCAAGTTCGTTTTTTCAGTAAGGTTTGAATTCGTTCTCGAATATGTGATTTTCAGAATCCCGTTCGCGCCGGACGTGATACTCATCGTACCGCTCAGATTCGCACTTTGGCTTTTGTTCACCAGACGCACAACACTGGGATCATATAAAAGCTGCATTTGGAATTCACGCAAACCGGAGTTCGCGTCGATGTAGATCGTTGTGCTGAACTCTTCGCCCGGCATAGCCTCAATAGGCGTCATCTTGAAGTCCGCAGACTGGTCGGCGGCGGAGACATTCAATGAAAAAACGCCTGATATGGCTAGTAGCAGTATGACTATTCCTAATGGAAATAATTTCATTTTCTCCTCCTTCCTACCTGTCCGGATATAGCTTGTCTTTGTATGCATCGATCAATGTATCCTTTTTAAAGAACCTTCCCCAGAAGTCAGCCCAAACTACGGGTTCTCCTGTTCCCCAATGCTCGTAATAGGGGGTATTGTTCTCTATCCACGCGCGGCATGTGCCCTGAATTGTGTTCAGAAGACAATATCCGCTATCTTCGGTTATCCACTCATCATCGATCAGATGTTGAAGTTTATACTCCATGGGCATGACCACAGTATATTGGACGATTTTCCACTGCAATGGAGAACCCTTTTCGTTAAAGTATTGGGCGTTATATACCTTCTTTATTGAATGACTGTTGCTTGTTGCCCAGTGGTTGCTATCGACCCTGCCGCTCCCGGTCGCGCTTGTTAGCCTGTCGGCGACCTTTGACCACGCGTTTGTTTCAATTGTAGATTTTTCTTGTTCTTCTGTAATGCTGTCACTATATCCTTTATCTATCGTAGTACCTGTTCCTATTATTTCAACACCTTCATCGCTCTTAATATTTGTCCAATAATCGATTACACTTTTTTCGGATGTTAATTCAAGCCCCAAGTTTATTCCACCTATAGGTATAGGGATTTCAATTCCTCCGCCTCCGCTGCTACCATTAGTTATGTTTTCACCCCACTGGTGCTCTTCGGCAGAGTAGTGCCTCTCCTCCCATTCTTTTTCGTTGCGAATACTTTCATTATAGCTGTCTGTCCTGCTTTCAGAAAAACTTCTGCTTTCTTCCTCTGTCATGCTGCCGCTAAGATCGCTGCCCTTGGCGACTTCAACCGACGAATTCGCTGTTGTGCTTGATTCCAGCCCTATTGTCAATGTGTCTGATATCTCATACGTGGATTCCAACGAATTAGCGCTTGACCAGTCGGTAATATCGTCTTTAACCTCCATGATCAATGAGTTTGAATAATTATACGGGTCGTAGAATGAAATCCTCGTGATTTCACCCACCTTAAATGTCCCCACAGGCTCTACGGAATACAGCACGTACTCATACCATTCCTTCTCCTTCGCCAGCGCGCTGGCCGCCGCAAGCAGTTCCGGCGGGTCGCCGCCTTCTCCCGTCAGCGTGCTGATGTCGATCCCCGGATGCAAAACACCGCCGCCGGACGCGGATGCCTCCGCCGGCGCGTAGCCCGTCGGCACATCTTCGGCAAACGCCACGATGCCGGTCGCGACGAGCGACGAAGCCATCGTGATCACTAGGGCGACCGCGACTGCCCGGCTAAGTGCCGACATTTTGAACAGTTTCTTTTTCAAGGTGACTCCTCCTATTCTAATAAATGTATATTTCCCCGTTGTACATGGCGCAGTCCACACTGACTCTTCCGTCTTCTCTCAGCATTTCAAGCTTGTCAAGTTTGATTTTGAGTTCCGTGTAGATGAACCCTTCTGTGACTACCTGAAACATAAGCGTTGAGAGCAGCTCGGCGGATGTGATGTTGCTGTCCGCGCTGACTGTTACCATAATTGAGTTGTTTTGTTCATCGTGCTCTGTTATTGTGTCTGCTCTGTCGTTTTCACTTCCTACATATTTCAAATCCATAGGCTTGTACTCTATCGCCAGTCGTATATCACTGCAGCCCACAATGCCTCCGAGATTCAAATCGGCCTTGAGCAGCTGGCCTGATGAAACATAAGCGGAATTCAGATAGAGCACATTGGCCATATCGCTGATGTCAACCGTAATGGGATAAAAGTCAGTATTATCGCGCACGTTTAAAATATCTTTATCCCATCCCCTAAACACGCGGTCTTTACCCGTCTCGACGTCTTGGGGCGGTTCAACGAAGCCTCCGGCTGTTTCGACCGTTTTTACAAGTTCTCCGTTCAAGTCGTAAAACTTCACAGTATACTTGCCCGTCTCGTCTGCATTACCGTTTGCGCCGGCGGTTCCATCAATCATGCCGCCGCTTGAACCTCCGGATTCTCCAGTCGTGTCGTCATTTGTTCCGGACGATTCTCCGGTTGCACCGCTTCCGACTGACTCGCTTGTATTCTCAATGGAACCGGGCGGTTCTGCTCCCATTCCTGTGTTACGCTGAGGTTCGGATACTTTATTTATTGCAAATGCGATCATCCCAACGCTCAGGCAGATCGCCGCACCCAAGATCAAGGCGATCCAAAGTCTCTGTTTTGATAGCCCTTTCAATTGATGCTTACCGTTCCGTTCACTTCGCTATGATCGATGTCGATGGGGCGTTCTGTTATGGGATCGCGGCAACGCACCTCAACAGGCAGGATATAGACAGATGCGCTTGAAGCAGTCGTGCTTTTGATCTTAAATGATACATCCATGATTTGCATTGGACTTGTTCTGTTTTGGAAGTCGACGTAGTTAAACGCTATCATATGTTCGGATTCCCTGTGAGACGCCAGGATTTCTTCTCCTGCTGAGTGACTGACATATTCTAGTGCGTCATGGTCGTATGCCAGGCGCATATCATACGCATATGCATTTACCGTTCCGCCGAGGGATACTATCACCTTAACTGTATCACCGGGTTTGCCTGCCGCGTTACTCACACCGAAAACGTTCAAGCCCTCCTGTACGGTATATATGGCGGTAAGCACAGTATCAGATGTAATATCATAATATGATCCATCCCAACCGATAAACAGGAAACCGCTCCTTATCGGGGGAACCGGCGGTACGGCGTTGGAACCGCGCATCGTCGATTGCGTGTCAAGCACGCTGCCGTCCCAATCTTTGAAGACGACAGTGTAACTCTCTTCGTCGCCCCCGGTGTCACCGCCGCCGTTCCCGTTAGGATCTGTCATGTCGATAACGACCGCGCCCTTATTATAGTTGGATACCAGCCACAGGATGGTCAAATCTCCATCGTTGATCATGCCGTCGCCGTTCAGATCGCCCAGCGGGTTGCTGACATCGACAATATTTTTATCATAGTTTGCCTTGCGCCATAGAAGCGTCAAGTCGCCGTCATTTATCATGCCCTCTTCATTTATGTCGCCGCTCCGCAAGCTCATCAAACGGATGTCCTGAAGCTCGCTCTGTGTCAGATCAACATCCACGCTGTCAACGATGATATTCTTTACAGTGAATTTCGTATGCGCCTGCTTGGTGATAAGCAGCGAATACGTACCGGGTGATACACCCTGAAACTCAAATGATTGCTCGATCTGCCCGCTGCCGAAACTGATTTCGGTGTTGATCCGATCCACTTCAACATCATCTTTCATCAACTGGATTGTCGTACTCTTTCTGGGGTTGAAGCTTTTTACCCTACCGGAAAGAGTAACGCCCTCGGCGTTTTCAAGCACGGCGAATTCTTCCTCAGTTAGTTCTCCGGTTTCGCCTGTTTCGCCGAGTTTGTCCTCTCCGTCCGTTTCAGCCGCTTCACCGGGTTCGCCCGTTCCGCCTGTTTCGCCGAGTTTGTCCTCTCCGTCCGTTTCAGCCGTTTCACCGGGTTCGCCCGTTTCTCCGGATTCATCCAATCCGCCCGGCTCACCTGTTTCATCTAACTCGCTCGCTTTTCCTGCGTCACCGGACTCGTCTGTTCCTCTTCCATCACCGGGTTCAACAAGTTCGCCCGTTCCGCCTGTTTCGCCGTCCACGTCAACGAATACGGTCGCCGAACCATCATCGGCTACAATAAAAATTCGTAACGCGGCGCCTTGCAGGGAAGATTCAATCGGAATATCAATGGAGTTTTCTCCGTTTGCCAGCTTCGTGGAGTCTAAGCGGACTGTATCCGGTTCATCTTCAGTGTCCGCAGGAGGTTCCTCCCCCGTAGCGTCAGTCTTCTCCACCACAATCAGCCTTGCATCCACGCCGTCTTCTGGCGCGCCCGAGACGTCAAAGTTGACACTGACGGTTCCGTTGTTGACTTTGGCCGACGGGTTCCCAAAAGCTGCCGCTGCCTGACTGACGGGGAATACCGCAATCAGCAGCACTGTAAGCATGATAACACCGCCCAGGCAGCATGCCGCTCTGGAAATCTTCAAGCCTCCAATTCCGCGTTTTTTCTTGAATTGCTCTTGCATTCAGTCATCCTCCTGTTCTTTGAATTTCATTAAGTGGTAAGCAAAGTAGGCTTTTCTTTCCATTTAAAATTTATCAAAAAATCTCAAAATTTGAAAATTAATTCTTGTTAAGGACTTGAATCCAGGTGGTATATGTTATAAAATATGCTGTATATAAAGCCATTTGCGAAAAAACGGGATTGCAGGAATATTTTAGAAATAAGCAAAAGGCGCTTGGAAAGAAAAGCCTAGTTTTCTAACCAAGCGCCTTTGTTGTCGTTGTCGCCGCCCAGGCCAGAAATGTCGGATGGGTGACGCCCAACTCTTTCGCTGCTCTCCTGGCCGAAATCTCATTGTTGAGCCATGCGGCAAGTACATCCGGGAAGGCGTCAGGGCGCTCCATCGGCGGTTTGCCGAAGCGGATTCCTTTGGCCAAGGCTATCGCGATTCCCTCTGCCTGTCGTTGGTGATTGAACTCGCGCTCTTTTTCCGCAACATAGCTGAGAATTTGGAGAACCAAGTCGGCGATGAAAGCGCCCGTGAGATCCAAATCCCTCTGCCGCGTATCCAACAATGGCATGTCGATAACTACGATAAACGCCCCTTTCTTCTTTGTGATGATCCTCCACTGTTCGATGATTTCCTCGTAGTTTCTGCCCAATCTGTCGATGCTTTTTATGAACAGTGTATCGCCTGTTCTGAGCCTCTTCATCAAGCTCTGATAGGCCGGCCGCTTGAAATCCTTACCTGACTGCTTATCCAGAAAAATGCCGTCACGCGGGATACCCTGTTCATGTAATGCAAGCATCTGCCGATCCTCGTTCTGTTCTTTTGTAGATACCCTCGCATACCCATAAGTTTTGCTCCCCATCATATACCTCCTCGTAAAATTTAGTGCTGAACTCATGCCGAACTCATGCTGAACTCATGCTGAACTCATGCCGAACTCATGCTGAAACATGGCCAAAAATACTGTTCATACATCTATAGTTTAGACTGAGTTCAGTATCTGTCTAATTTTACAGAATGACATATCATTTTTCCACAAATATTTATTGATACTTCACCGCGCAAGAAAAAAACAATGCAGGGCATAAATTGCGCCCTGCATTGTTTCTTTCATATGTTAGTAATGTGTAAGTAACGGTAAATACCCTACATCGGGTTTGCGCCCGCGCCGCTTAACCGGTTTTACGGCGTAACGGAAAGCATCGTAGAAGAACTCAGTGCGCTGTCGTCCAGAGCTTTTAGTGTAATAACCGCAGTTCCGGACTTCAATGCCGTGACGCGGCCGTTCTGATCGACACTTGCGATGTTGGGATTGCTTGAGATAAACTGATACGCCGAAGCATCCGTATCCCAGTTCAGATCCAGTGTCTGTCTAAGTCTGATGCTGCCGCGGGCGGATGAATGCACTTTTACGAATGTTGCAACGCTTGCATTGTCCTCATACAATGCATTAACGGTTAAATCCGCCGTAATATTTGTGAAGTCAGATATATCCCATTGCCCAATCTTTCCCGGTTTTTCGGGCACAGGCGGCACATCGATTAAATCTTCTCCGTGTTGTACCAACACAATAATATCATCGTAACCTTCAGATCTAAAGGTTACTTTGTGTATATAATTTTCGTCCGTGATCCATTTCGCATGTAAAATCGTGTCCACCTTTACGGTATCGACTTCAAAATCCCACTCCTGTCCGTCTTCACAAGCGGAATCTTTATACCAACCACCGAACACAAAACCCTGCCAACTCGGATCTTCCGGTTTCGCAATGGTACTATCATACTCAACAACATAAATAGAGGGAACAATCGAACCACCATGAGTGTAAAAATCTACCGAATATGTCAATCCCACACTTGCAAGCACCTCGTCCGCACTATTAAGCACAACAAGACCGTCAATATCCCCTACCGTCTTACTTACAACTTTTACTGCTGTTTCAGTCGTCTCTAATGTCACGGAATATTCGTTATCCCCACGTATTGCAAAAATCGTCATCGTTCCGAGCGGCTTTGTGGAGGATATCGTCACAAAGTCTTGCTCCGGAACCAACTTGAGATCTGTGTTCTCTGCTTCCACTCCGGTCGATTCCCAAGCGTAAAGCGAATCGTTGATGGTGGTCTCAAGTGAAATGTTCACATTCTGGCCGTCTTTTGCCATGACCTCTATGGAACCGGCGCCTTCGAATCGAACAGTATTGTTTGAAGAAACGACAGCCGAAGCGTAGGTGGTTTCGCCGAACATTACAGAAGTTCTATAATCTCCGCTGTATCCGGAAACGGAAGCAGGCGACACGATGTATTTATCGCTGCTTTCATAATGGTATCTGTTTCTCATTCCGTTTCCGTTGACTGTTGCACTATAAAACTGCAAATCGCCTTCTTGTGAATCGCCGTTAACATTAGCTTCGTCATTCCCGTTGCTGATTGCAAACTGAATGTAGTTAGTGGTCAGTTCATCCGGTTCTGCTGCTGCGTCTTCAAGACTAAAAATGCTAAAAGGAGCAACCGTGTTTCCGCGTGAAATAAGCGCATCCTGTAAATTCCCCGGAGTGATACCGTTCCGATCTTGCAACCCTATAATTCTTAAAGTGCTGTCAGTAGTATTTATCCCATTCCAAGTTTCATCGCCCGAAGCCCACGCACAATGATACACCGCATTGCTATAATCAGATTTCACAATAAAATATGAATCGGTCAGTGTTTTATCATTGGATTCAAACAGATGAACCCTATAATCTCCGTTGCTTTCAGTCGTAACTTTAAATCCGACTACTAAGTGCCCACCGTCGCGGACTACTGCCCCGGGGCGGTATTTCGCAATAGAAATGTACGCAAAATCACCCGTAGTTTCTGCGGCGCGCGCATCACTAACCATTTTCTCAATCAAATCCTTTTGAGATTTGCCGCTTACGGAACTCGTTTGATCTCTGGAAATCGCCGGTAGGTATTGTGCTAATTGGTAATAATTTATAAGCGATTCAATCCTTGTATCCTGCTTAGGAACTGTGTTTATCGTATTTGCGCTTATTGCTCCCGGGAAAAAATAACCCGGCGTCAATAAACCATTCGCGAATAGAGACTCAGACACTCCCATTCCGTTAGCGGCGCCATTCCACTTTTCATCACGCTCATATCCTATATTTCTTATTTGTGATATAGTCAAGCCACTCGTGAGAATATTATAATATTCCGTTGAAATATAGTATTTATCCCTGAAATTGCTTGAGATATTATCAAAGTTGTATAAATCGCTCGTTGAAACATTGTCTTTTTGCCATTTGGCGTATAAGGTGACATTTGCAGTTACTACATCTGTAATATTAAAGATGCTGAACCACTCAAGTCCTATACCTTGGCGGTTTGCATACCAACCCTTGAACGCATATCCCGGACGTGTTGGATTTACAGGTTTTACCGGGCGGTTTCCTATTAATACCTGCTGAACGGGAGGGGGCGTTCCAGCCGCGCCGTTCAGGTCGAAAGTCACAGTCCGGTATCGATCGGGCGCAGAAATCGCGCCAAGGTTCAAAGGTACAGTAATAGTCTTGGTCTCCGCGTTATCGGCGGTTATTGTAATCGTAAACGACAAGTTCTTTTGGGACGTTTGCGGCAAGGCTCGAACAGTCCAACGCGCAAATCTTTCCGTCCCAACGGCTATATCTCCGATTGTAATGGTGTTTTGGCTTGAACCTTCAAGTTGTAATTCGGGGGGAAGTGAAATCCTCGCTCTCACATTGTTTCCTGTTGCATTGCCGATGTTACCGACATAAGCGGTAACGGCAAATGGATTGTTGGCATATCCGCCGCTTCCTGCGCCCGTTAAAAGTGAAGGTGAAGTTACGCGCAGTGATAAAGGCGGCGTTAAATCAGCAGTTGAGAAGTCACTTATCCCATAATAGGTGACGACACTGCGCGATTGTCCCGCAGGAACAGTACGCGGGTTAAAATAAGCCGCAACAGCACTGTCGCCGGTCACATCCCTTCCCGGCGTTACGATATAATCCCAGGATGAGGTATAGATTCCAGGCCACGCTGCAAACTGAACTTTGTCAGGTCTTTCTTCCGTTGCGCGATAAAATGTTCCTGTTGCAACAACATTTGGGGTTGTCAAGTTATCAAATGCCTGCCAATATTCAGGGATTGCCGAACCCGCCAACTCTATCTCGCTTATGACATCGCCAATGCCGGGTACACGGAATGGGGCGCCGTCATTCCAACCGAGCATAGTATCTAACATAATACGGGCGCCGATTTGTTTGGACGAAGTCCCCTTATTTGTTAATGTATAACGAATGCTCATAACATCCGGGCGGGCTGTATACGGATTGTTCTCGAAGGTCAATGTCTGTGTAACCTCAACATCCCCTATATTGCCTTTTGCAACACTTTGCGTTCCTTCACCATTAAAAGTGACTGAGGATGCATCAAAAAATGTATCTACGCCATCTACCCGCACCAATGTTTCTGACGACCATGGACTCGGGTGCCCATACAACAACAAGGCGTTATTGTCTGTTGAAATGTTGGGATTGCCTTCTGTCGTACCCATGGTGAATCTTCCGTTTGAACCAACATATGCTTCAATATAGGCATTGTACATTAGGTTGCCGACTACCGCAAGAGGGGCAATGATTCCACTGGCGCCGTATTCTTGTGGCTTTAAGCCATCCTTCCATATTTGATACTCTTTTGGATCCGAAGGATAGTTTGATGCATTTTCATCCGCCGCAAATGCCGCAGACGGAATCGGCGCTAACAACATGATCGCTGTTAAAATCGCTAACAATCTCTTTGTTTTGAAATTTCGCATAATCATTTCTCCTTATTAAACTTATGCAATAAGATACATCGTATTATACTGACACTCAGTATTAAGATACATCAAGCGGCCTGGTTTCCTTACTGTCCGCTTTATGTATGACATATTCTACAATATTTGCCATCCGGATTCAAGACCTCAAGGAGAACTATTTTTTAATTTTTAATCTTTTTTTAATATTATATTTTATGCAATAAAAAAGATAAGGCAGGGCATACATCACACCCTGCCTTATACAATCCTATATTGGCGCTATTCCGAATTCGGTCTTATCGGTGTTATCTGCGCTTACGGTGCTATCTTGCGCTTACGCCGCTTAGGCAAAAATGCTTGCAAACCCGATAGCTGGTAAACAAGTGCTATCTTGCGCTTACGCTGCTTAAGCTGCATTTACGGCGTAACGGACAGCACCATTGACGAGCTCAACGCGCTGCTGTCCAGTGTCTTGAGCGTGATAACCGCAGTTCCGGATCTCAATGCCGTGATGCGGCCGTTCTGATCAACGCTTGCGACGCCGGGGTTGCTTGAGACGAACTGATACGCCGTTGCGTCCGTCTCCCAGTTCAGATCCAGCGTCTGCCTGAGGCGGAGGCTGTTGCGGGCGGATGAGTGAACTTTAGCGAATGTCGCTTCGGTTTCGCCGCCGGTCAGCACGAGATGCAGGCTTACGGTCTCTCCTGCCTCAAGAGATACAAGGCGCGCAATATTCCCCAGTGGGCTGGACGCTATATCCGCATCCCCTGTGATTCCGACTATTCCTTCGCGCTGAATAAGCGTCAGCGTCTGATCGATGTCCGAGGTGATCTCGACGTCTATCGTCTTGCTTTCCATATCCCATGCGAGATCATCGATCTTGAAGCGGCTCTTGCCAAGCATACCGGAGATCGAACCCTTTGATAGGGATTCGGGGAGGGCGGGCAGGAGTTCAAGCAGGCCTTCATCGCTCTGAGCCAGCATTTCCATAAGAATGGTCGGAAGCGAGTTGACCACGTCGGCGGCGAAGGTTCCGTAGTTGTTATAGTGAGCCGTTGACAGACTGTTATAATAATAGTCGTTTCTGGCCATTCTCAGCAGTTTGTTGTTCACCGATTCCGACATGCCCAGATTGGCGGCTATGAGAGCGCCGTGCAAGAGTCCATGACCGGCGTTTTCATAGCTGAAGCTGAAGTTATTGCCGTCCTTCCTCTGCTGAGCGACTACTGCCGCGTCGAACAAGGTACTGTCGGATTCCGGCGTAATCTCCCTGTACGGCCATATGGGCATCATGCCGCTGGAATGACGATGGCTGTAGCTGTTGGAGTTAGCCAGAGCCGGCCATGACCATTCGGCCAGAGCGCCCGCGTTGTTGACGAGATAGGGGGGCAGGGCATCAAGTATGGCTTGCCACTTGGCGATGTCCTCGGGAGTATCCTTCTCTAACAGCGTTGAGGTTTCGATCAGCTTTTCCAAGGCGAATTGGGCGCCGGAAATGTCGTAAATCGAGTTTATTGACAGCGGGCGGGCGCCGGAAGGCGTGTTTTCAGGCGAAATGGAACCGAGGAAGATGTATTTGCCGTTCTCATCCTTCTCAACCAGAAAGTCCTCATAGAAGTCGCCCATCTCGCGGATCATCGGATAGAAATGCTCTTCCAGAAATACCTTGTCCCCGGAAATCTGATACCACTCCCAGAATGGATACAGCAGCCATGACATGCCTCCGGTGACGTATTGGTAAGGGTAGTTGTAATTCAGTGATGATATCTGACCGTCACTGCCGTAGGGGGCGTTGCCCGGAGTGACGAGACCACGGACGCCCAGCATATCCCTGGCGATATCCCTCTCACCGGGAACCCACTGTTCGTTGAGCCAATAATAACCCTCCATTATCTCAGGCATATTTCCTATATTGCCGCCGGAAATCTGAAGATTTAGATTAGCGTCCAAATGATAATATCCGCTCCAGCCGACATTGGTGTCGCCCGTCCAGTTGCCGAGCAGGTCGGGGGCTTCCTTTGCGCCGCCTGACGCCATCAGGTGGTAGCGGCCGGAATAGAATAGTCTTTCAAGCAGAGCCGGTACAAGTGTTGCGGAGCTTCTCTGCTGAGCCAGAAGCTGCTCATTAGTCAGGGAGCGTTCAGCTGCAGAGGTGTTAAACCCGATATCCACTCTGTCGAAGATCTCCTTGTGATTGGATACGTGGCGTTCCAAGAGTTGGCTGTAGTTGTATGTGTCGCCAAGGATTCGCAGATCGTTCTGAATGAGTTCCTGTCCCCACTCTGTTTCGGCGGGAACGCCGCCGTCGTAGAATGTGCCGTCATAGCGCTGGGTACGCGTCAAGAGCAACACATAGGTCGCGTTCGTAACAGCGACGTTGTTGCCGGATACGGCCTTTTGTCCGTCGGTAATGATCCTTGTGACGCCCTCGTAACCGGCGTTATAACGCTGTCCTGTGTATTTTGCGCGCAGGTTCAGGAAATCCACGCTTGTATTTTGTGTCGTGTTTACACTGAGATGCATGCCGGGGTCAACGGACAGCCCGACTTCGCAGTCAAGGGTTTCTCCCTCCGGCGCAGGCAAGTACTGCACCGTTACATTGTCGGGACGGGAAATAAATGTTGTTCGTTCCCAGTCACCCTTTTCATCGTTCCAATAGACGGAAATCGTACCGGACGAATAGTCGGTAGCCCTGGCATAGTCATATACGGGCCCGTTTTCGGGAAGGCTTATCGTCATCTTAAATCCGGGATGTTTGCTGCCCTCGCCGCCGTCCTGCCAATACCCATTGGGAGCGGCAGCCTGGTTAGCCGCAGCCCAACTCCCCGCAAGAAGAAGCGAACGTATTTCCTGCAGCTCGCTCGGAGTGAAGGTCTTGAATGTCCGATATGGGCTGGCTTCACTCCTGGCCTGCCAGAATTCCTTATCATTGAAAACGACAGTCTCGGTAAGAGGATCGCCGAAGATTATCGCGCCCTGTTTTCCGTTCCCGGCGAGCAAACCATTAGTCCAGTTGCTGTAACCGATCGGGTAGGTAGTGGAAAAGGCTTTGGTAGCCTTATCGTATACAGTCACCGCGCTGCCGCGCAGAGGACTGCTCAAGGTTTCGTTTTCATCGAAGGCTATGATATCGAAGGAATGAGGGCGTCCGGGGGACAATCCTGTCGCGGTGTATGAACCGGCGCCTCCGTCCAATGTAGCCGCGAGCCTGCTTCCCACATAAACCTGATATCCCGTGACTTCATTGTTGTCGGTCGCGGGCGTCCAAACAGCGGTAATGCTGTCGGCGCTAATATTCTCGAAAGTCAAGCTTGAGGACGCCGGCCATCTGGGACCCGGATCGGGCGGCGGCGTCACGCCGTAGACCTCAAGTTCATATATGGAATAGCCGTACTCCCCGCTTCTTGCCACGCCCTGAACACGCGCCCAGCGGGCGGTAACGGCAGGAGATATGTCTATGACGTCAGTTCCGCCGTCCCCGTTTGTTTCGGTATAGACGTCAGTCCAAGCGGCGCCGTCGTTAGACACCTGTACGATATAGCCCCGCGCGTAGGAAGCTTCCCAGTTAATGACTACCTGACTGATGATATACGGATTGAGAAGATTCACGTCTATCCAGTTGTCCGCTGCTTGACTTGTAGACCAACGCGTTGCGAGGTCGCCGTCAACTGCATTGTCCGGAATGTATGCGCCGTTATTTTCCGTGCTGGTTGCCGAAGCACGGGCGGGCTTGCCGAGCGCCACATTCACGGGAACCTCCGGTATGATTTCCGTACCATAAATTTCAAATTCCCATAATGAGTATTTGTAACTGGTAGCCGGCGTTACGCCTTGCATACGAACAATGCGCGCGTTCTGAAGTATGTCGAGGGTTTCGACGCCGCCTGTACCGTTCGTGCGTGTCACCACATCTGTCCAGTCGTCTTCAGGATCCATCTTGGTCTGAATCTTGTAAGCACTGCCATAGGCGGCCTCCCACCTGAGAATGACTTGCTGGATGTTGTAAGCCTGTTGAAGGTCGATCTGCACCCAGTCTTCATTGCCATTGGGGCTGGCGTCGCTTGACCATCGGGTGGACATGTTGGCGTCGCGGCAATTATTGACGTAGTGCCCCTGATTGTCCCGTGAATACGAGGCCGTAGCCACCGCGTCGGGATTCAACGACAGATTGATCGGATCCGCGTCATCTGCGGCGACGGCGCCTCCAAGGGGCACGGTCAATGAGATGAGCATGCACAGGCATAAAATAGCGGCTGTGCCTGCATGGGTCGGACGAGATCGAAATCTTTTCATTTTCATTGGTACTCTCCTTTCAGTGATTTTCATTTTTCTGAATATCTCAAGATACTCCGGATAATAAAGAATGTGAAAGAGCCGCTTTCCACACGTGACAAAAGTGGCCTGCCCAGAGCCGACAGAGACAGGCGTCATCTCATTATATTCACAACAATGGTAATATTCAATGGCATTACAAAAGAATGTAAAATACTAAACTATTTACGTAATATTTTGACTTCAATTTCGGCTGTTGTGGCTTCTTGATTTTCAATGGGCTTTAACTTTTATATTATACACTAATAAGTGTCTTTCGTCAATATAAATTTGCAACTTTATTGTTTATTTTTCAAAAATGCTTAGACTATTGACACGATATAGTGTATTATGGTATTATGAGCGAGTAAGGAGGATGCGAATAACGATGATATTAACAATGAGTGAGAAAATAAAAGTTATATTGAACCGCAGAAATATGACTCTTGCCCAGCTATCGGAACTAGTAGGGCAATCACGTCAAAATTTATCAAATAAAGTGAACCGTGACAATTTTACTGAAAGGGAACTGCGTATCATTGCAGAGGCTCTAAATTGTTCTTTTTCAGCCACTTTTAAGATGAACGACACTGGAGAAGAGATATAAATATTGAAACTTTTGAGAGCGCGAAGGCTGAGCTTATAGCCTGGATGGAAAAGGCACTCGCCAAAACGGAGACGCAGATCGAAGCTCTCCTGCACGTGGACAAGGAGCGTTACCGCTTTGTCGACGATGGTAGCGCGCCAGAGGATTTAAAGGCAGAGTTTTTTGGCATGGACGCTTTTTATTTTAAGGGCGCTCAATACCATTTTATCGAAAATTACAAAGAGCTAATGCCGGGTGACAGCCAATGAATACGGTTTTATCACCGGAGGCCGCAAAATATTTGAAGAGGCTGCATGAGCCGGACAAGTCTCGTATAATAAGTGCATTGAAGAAATTGGAGTCAGAACCGCCGCAGGGTGATATCAAGGGCCTTGCCGGAAAAGACGGCTACAGGCTCCGCATTGGGAAGTACAGAGCGCTATTTGATATAATAGACGATACTGTAATCATTCATACGATTGCCCCGAGAGGACAAGCGTACAAGGGGGGATTTTAAAATGTCAGCCATTAAAGATGAAATTCAGGGCTATATAAATGTTTTGCCGGACAGCGCGTTATTGGCGCTAAAACCGCTGCTTAGTCTGCTAATAGCGGAAGCGGCAGTTGTTGAAACAGATTTGACAGCAGAAGAGAAGGCTATTATACTTCGCGGTCGCGAGGAATATTCGAAAGGCAGTTACGTTTCACTTTCTGAAATTTAAAGCCTCTTCAAAAAAGCAGCCTCTTATCCACCTATATCAGATTGATCGGCACAATCAAATTGTCTTTATCAAATGCGCCCAATTTCTCGGCCATGCAGAGCACAAGCCCTGTGCCGTAAAAATATAACTTCGGCGTCTTGACCGTGCGTTTTAATACATTATTGGAATATGGATGCAGATAGAAGACAATCCCCAGTGTCTCAAGTATTCGGAGCCAGCTTTTTGCGGTAGTCTGATCGATATCGCAATCGTTCGCTATACTTTTATAGTTGACCATCTGTGCAGACCTTGCCGCCGCCGCAGTAATAAAACTCAGAAATTTCATTGAATCTATTGCCCCGGAAAGGTGTTTTACATCACGCTCTAAATACGTACCGATATAGTTGGAATAAAAAATACCCCGCTCTTTATATCGCCCGCTTGCCAGCGCCGGCATCCCTCCATTGAAAATGCGTTCAAACATACCCTGTGCCGTAACAGGGACTGTATTCTGTAGGTGATGTTTTCAAGCATCACCTATATTTTTTAGGCAGTCTTACGTTTGCGGCACAGACGGACAGACACGGCACGGCGATACGCCGGGAAAGGACAGGATTATGAACAACAAACGAAAAACGGCGATTTACTGCCGAACCGCGATTGCCGACGACGGCAAAATCGCGTCACAGGAGGCGCGGCTTCGCGCCTATGCGGACGAACACGGCTACACGGATATTGTGTGCCACAGCGATAACGGAGCGGCGGGAAACACGCGTGAGCGCCCCGCTATGAACGCGCTCACGGCAGACATCGAGATCGGGAAAATCGGCACGGTACTCGCGACGGACGTCTCGCGGATCGCCCGAACTTATTCGCTGTATTCGGAATGGTGCGGACTGATCGGCAAGCTCGGCGTGGTGTTCGTTACGCTTACGGATGACGACCGACCGACGGCAACGGCGGATTTGACGTATCGGCTCGCCGGCGATTACCTTTTGCCGAACCTCGCGTTGTCAAACCCGCCGGACGCGCCGCCGCTCGGCTGCTGCGGTATGCGGCACAAGGCATACCTGCGGGAAGAAAAACCCGCATTGTACAGCGAACTTCTGCTCACAGAACGGCTTTATCCTCTTTGCCGAGAGATTGACGAGGCGGCCGCAAACCGCCGCGCCCTTGGAATGAGCGAGGGCGCAATTATACGCGAATTGGTCTGCTGTTAGATTGCATCGGGCCGCTTGCACCTTGACAAATA
>JAISED010000061.1 GCA_031264295.1 Eubacteriales Family XIII. Incertae Sedis bacterium
GAAAGCGCAGCTTGCCGAAGCGACCGAGCAGTTGAACCGCTACGCCCCCGCGCCGGAGCTTACGGCGCTGCCGAAGCTGAAAAAGTGGGCGCTTATCTTTGTCGGCGACAAGTGCGTTGCGAATGAGGAATCTCCTTAACCAATATGCCCATATTCAGTTGCTTCAATCAGTCTATAATCCAAGCCGCAATGTCCGCAAGCGGCGCGTCGTCCATATGCGTTCCCGCCACATAATCATCGGTTGTAGGGTTTTCCATCGTAGACACCGTAAACAAGTGGTTCAAGTTGTCGTATATATGAAACTCGAAATTGCTTTTACTGCCTACAATCTGTTTGTACGCTTCAAAGTCATTTTTCGGCGATACTTGAAAATCCTTGCCGCC
This sequence comes from Eubacteriales Family XIII. Incertae Sedis bacterium, assembly GCA_031264295.1. GTDB lineage: Bacteria > Bacillota > Clostridia > Peptostreptococcales > Anaerovoracaceae > JAISED01. The sequence goes on from JAISED010000061.1 coordinate 384, forward strand.
CTGCAGGATAAGAAAGGCTTTGTCGGTTGACTGCAGATATTCGCTTACAGGATACGCGTCCATTTCATCAATATATCCCTGCGGCAGACCGAAATAGGGTTTTGCATCCTCCACCTGCTGCATCAACGCGTCGCGCTCGGATGGATCCATGAGTGAAATCGAATACATATTTTGGTCGTATATGATGTCAAGCAAGCTGCGCGGACTACCTGCCATAATCACCGCTCCCGCGAAAATACCGTTCGATTCATCTACTATGCGCGGCGCCAACATACCGCCAAGGCTGTGACCTACTACGAATATTTTATTGCTGTCAATCCGCTCATTCTGCGCGAGCAATAGCCCCGCAAATATTGCGTCCTCGATCGTTTCGTCTTGTACGGTGAATGCGGCAATGGCGGCAATATCGGAAGAGAGCTTTTCAGCGTGGGTGTAGGTACGCTTATCATATCGAAGAACGGCAATGCCCTTACTGGCGAGGTAGTCAGAGATGTCCTTGAATACCTTTATGCCGTTGATGCTTTCGTCTTTATCGTTCGGACCTGAACCGTGAACAAGTACGACCGCAGGGACTTTTTCCGCGCCGCCCGGCAGAGCCAAAACGCCGTCAAGAGGGTACTCCTCGCCTATTGTTACAGATGTTTCGTCCACTGTCAATTCAGATTCATTCTCTATATCCTGAGTCTTCGGCGTACAAGCCGTTGGTAAAATGAGCAAGGCTATAACACAGCACATTAAAATACGGTTCATTTCGTAATACCTCCATTATCATAAATCAAATTTGGCTAAGTCCAAATTCGAACATGGGGCGCACTCAACACCCTCGTTTTTGGCTAAGTCCAAATTCGAACGCGAGACGCACTCAAACCATTGACCCGACGCGCTTGTTTAAATCAACGCGCGAAACAGCGAGATCGTCCAAACATAGCTCGCCGCAAGCGCCGCAAGCCCAAGCGCTACGCCGATTTTTACAGGTAAGCGCGAATAGTTAAACCCAATATTGCCGCCAAAGCGATTTCCAACGAAACAAGCGGGGTCGTCGGAATTGTGATAGAACAAGCCCCATGCCCAGTATTTGTCATCGTTCATAGCGTTGTTACCCACGATATCGCCGTTTGCGGCGGCGCCCATTTCCGCCGCGTTCACTTTCAGCAGCGTTCCGCCCTGCCCTGCTCTCACAGCCATGACACATATAAGCGCAGTTGGTACAAGCACGATCGCTAAAATCAACCAAAACGGTACGGTAAACCCGATAAGTACAGTCTGCAGTTCCAAGACAAGAAACAATACAACCATAGCAAGCGTCAATATGCCGATGCCGTGTCCCATAAGGCGGCGGTACTTTTTGTGTTGAGCGAAGGACTTCGCCGGTTCTTTATGGTCTATTTGCAACTTCGCCTTTTCAATGAGAACCCCGGTAAGCCACATTAGCGCGACTATTCCAATATTGAGCAGGGGCATTAACAGCACGGCGCCGATAGTCTTAGGCAGCCATGCGTCCGCTTGCATATTAAAGTCCCAATGCGTGGGAACCATGTCAGGCAGCTCCGGATATCTCACCAAGCTAATCACAAATGACAAAAACACGATTATCAGCGAAATAACATACCAAAAATGCGGCATGGCGGACAGATTTCCGCGTGTAAACGAGGTCTTTGTGTCGGCAAATGATATTTCCGCGACATGCCACTTGAGAGCCGCCTTTAATTTAAGCGCCTTGCCGTGATTCGGCGCAAATGCGGAGAATTGTACGGCGGCAAGCGCGAAGGGGAAGAACATGAGGGCAAAAATCGTATAATCCGGAGCGGCGATATATTGCCATATCGAAGCCGCGAGAATGATCACGCCGCCGATTATCGTTATCGTGACATAGCTCCGCTTTAATGCCTTCGCTTCATCCGTATTCTGTACTTCCGGCGGCACTTTCACACCGAACAGAAAGGATTTGCGCGTCAGTAGCGGTATGATCGGCAGCAAAGCGCCGCAGAGGATTACTACACAAATGTTTGTAATGAACAGAAAAGCATTAAGTTCCCTCATGAATATCCCCTCCTTCGATTTTTCTGAATGTTTCAGTGCAAACTTCAGCGAAAGCGTTCTCGTCAATGCCGTTGCAAATAGCTTCTGCCGCACATAATGCGAGCTTTTCCTCAAGTTCCGCAGATATGCTCCCCTGCGTCTTCTTTGCCGCCACAATAGCCGTCGTCCGCCTGTCCATAAGGATGTAACCGTCACTGCGCAAGATATCATATGCTTTGTTTATCGTGTGGAAGTTCACGCCCAAATCGCCCGCAAGTCGCCGCGCGGACGGCAGCGGCTCGCCCTCCGCAAGCTGCCCGGACGCTATACCCAGGATTATATTATCCCGCAGTTGCTCATATATCGGTTTCTCTGCATAGATGTCAATCTTAATCAGCACACGACTACCTCCTATATCTGTTATACTTATTATATAACAGATATAGGAGGTAGTCAATCCCATTTTGAATTTATTCGCAACATCAATAATTATTCTCGGCAGCGTATACCTTCGTAGAATATTTTTCTGCAAAAACGTGTAATATGTGCCTCGAAAAACCGTCTAAAATGTGTTATACTATTTCTATCTCAACGTGAAAGGGGCTTTGTATGAGACGAAACGCATTTGAACAGCTCTTAGCCTGGAAGTGCGACCCGGAGCGCAAGCCTTTGATTTTGAAAGGCGCGAGGCAGGTCGGCAAGACTTGGCTCATGCGTGAGTTCGGGAAGACGCAGTACCAAAGCTATGTCTATTTTAACTTCGACGAGGAGGTCGAACTGTCTTCTATATTTGAGACCAATAAAAACCCGCAGCGCATCATTGAACGCTTGGGGCTTTTGAAAGGCGAGAAAATCTTTCCGGGTGAAACACTCATCGTATTTGACGAGATTCAGGAATGTTCGGCGGCTCTAAACGCTCTGAAATATTTCAGAGAGCAAGCCAATGAGTACCATGTCGTCGCAGCGGGAAGTCTGCTCGGCACATTGCTTGCCAAGCCGAAATCCTATCCTGTAGGTCAGGTTAATCTCATCAATCTCTATCCGCTGACTTTTGACGAGTTCCTTGCCGCCGTAGATGAACCTCTCTATGGCTACTTTACGCAAATTCAAAAAAACCAACCCATTGAGGAAATTTTCCACAATCGCTTGCTTGAGGCATACAGCAACTACCTCATTATCGGCGGATTGCCCGAATGCGTCGCCTCATGGGTCAGCTATAAAGACCCGCAACGTATCCGGCGAATTCAGAACGAACTGGTGACCATATACGAGAATGATTTCTCCAAGCACAACGGCAAAATCAACAGCAGCAGGATTCTGCTGGTATTCCGTAGCATCGTGTCACAACTTGCCAAAGGCAATGAAAAATTCATCTACGGCAGCTTGAAAGAGGGAGCGAGGGCGCGGGAGTTTGAAGAAGCTATTGAGTGGCTGGTGTCGGCGGGGATACTCAACCGCGTCTACAATGTGTCCAAACCGGAGCATCCCTTGAAAGCATTTGACCAACCAAATTATTTCAAGCTCTTTCTTTTTGATACCGGACTTTTGAAGCACATGGCGGGTATAGATAACGCCGCTATCCTCTTGAAGAGCAATTATCAGTTCAAGGGACCGTTGACGGAAAACTTCGTGTTACAGCAGCTTGCCGGGCAGTTTGATGTGGAGCCTCGTTTCTTCGCCGACGGCCGCAGCGAAGTGGATTTCCTGATTCAGAACGGCATGGAGGTCGTCCCGGCGGAGGTCAAGGGCGGCGAAGACAAAACCGCCGCCAGCTTCAAGGCGTACATCAAGAACCGCCGGCCCCGCATAGCGCTGCGCTACTCCAAGCGAGGCTATGTCACGGACGGCGGTGTCACCAATATCCCGTTGTATCTTGCCTGCTCCACCAAGAAGCTGATTTAATGGATTGTTTCCAAGCTGTACAGCGAAGCATTCTCGTCAAACAACATTGACGGGCTGACCGGCTGACTCCCTATGCGCATTTCATAGTGTAAATGTGCGCCCGTGGAGTACCCTGTACTGCCGACTTCTCCGAGCAGATCGCCTTTTTCCACCATATCGCCCGGCGCCGCATTCAGCTTGCTCAGATGAAAATAATAAGTCTTCAGACCGCCGCCATGTTCGATCACCAGCGTATTGCCCGTATTAAGAAGGCGCTCCGCCATTACTACCCTTCCGGCATTAGGCGCGTATACCGGCGTACCCGTAGGCGCCGCTATATCCATACCGTTATGGCTGCGTGAATTCGAGTAATCCCCGTTCGTGTAGCGTATTGTACCGAACTCTGTACTTACGCGCCCCTTTGCGGGCGTCTCAAATACCCCGCTCCAGTGCCGTTCTTCATCAAAGGTTTCGAAAAGCGGCGGTATCTTCTCGCGATATTCTTGATAAGCCGCAGGGCTGTTAGCCTCGCTGATGGTCGGATTGCTGGTATCAATAATCAAATTCTGCTTGGCGAATTCGAATGTGATCACCGTGATTTCTGTCTCGGTCTCCCATCCGCCGGCCTTGATCTTAATGTTATACCGCCCTGGCGCCTGTGAATTCCCTATGGGCGCCGCCGCAAACCAAGACCCGCCGCCGTCGGGTGTAAAGACAGTCATGCCCAGCTCCGTCTCCGCCTCCGGTTTGACGCCCTCCGGAACACCCGTCAACAGCAGCGGCAAAATCTCCCCCTGCTTAAGCTCATATTTGCCGATGCTAAGCTCGGGATCCGGTGCTTTACCGACTTCGAATGAGCAGCTGTATCTGATACTGCCGTATCCGTTGCCGCCGGTCTGTGAAACCGCACATACGATCTCAAGCGTATATATCCCTTCTGCCAGAATCACATCGTCGCGTCCCGTTATGTTCTGTCCCCCCGGGGGAACCGCGCGGCTAGCCGCTTCCTGCCCGTCCGCCGCACTGCCGTCACTTAAATATACCGTATTCTCAAAGCCCTCAGGCAGTGAAAGCCTGAGCGGCAGCGGCGCAAGCCCGATCTCCCCGAGTTGGCCGCTCAGTCCCGTCTCTTCCCGAGATACATCCTTGTATAGCGCGCCCCGCAGAACCGGCTCGTTCCACAGAATGCTGACAGGCGCCAGCTCTATCCCCATTATTTCCACACTCGGATGCGGCGCGGAGCCCTCGTCCGTTGTTATATACGCGTATGCGGCGTAGCCGAAGACGCCGGTCGCCGCCACTAACAACACTATTAATATACTTATTAGTATTTTTTTCATATATTTGAATATACCTTTCTATTAACTATCTGAAATTAAAAGTTCCTTCATGCGCCTGTTGTTGTCAAACAGTATAGCTTAAAACCACAAAATATACAATAACTTTTAGGGAACTTCTAAAAACCCGAACTTCTAAAAACCCGGGTGTGCAGATTCGGCGTGAATTTTGTCGCGATTCACTATTATTCTCGCCGCAATTACCCTATTGACTATTCCACCCAACCGGAGTACAATTAACAAGTTATGGCGATTTCTAATATTAGTGCTGAATTCAGTATCATATGTACAAAATGAAGTCTCTTAAGGGGTGCAGTAAATGTATAGACTATACCGGGAAATAGAACCATATACACCGGCGCTAGCCCTTGCTGTCTTGCTTTTGTTCGCGCAGGCGATGTGTGATCTCGCCTTGCCCGATTTCATGTCAGACATTGTAAATGAGGGGATATCTCGCGGCGATACAGCTTTTATAATGAGAACAGGGGCGATAATGCTGATCGTTTCCCTCGCGGGAGCGGTGTGCAGCGTAAGCGTCGGTTATATAAGCGCCAAGGTCGCCGCCGCGTTGGGACGTAGGCTCAGAAGCTCCGTTTTCAAAAAGGTAGCAGAGTTTTCAAACGCCGAATTCGATAAATTCACAACATCATCGCTTATTACCAGAACCACTAACGACATCACTCAGATTCAAACCATGATGGTCTTTATGATACGCCTTATATTCTACGCGCCAATAATGGCGGTGGGCGGACTGCTTCACGCAGTCGAAACGGATCAAGGCATGTCGTGGATTATCGTACTCGCCATAGGTGTTCTCATCTGCGTCATAAGTTTCGTGTTGTTTGTAGCCATTCCGAAGTTTAAGGCTATCCAAGCATTGGTTGACAAACTCAACCTGGTGGTGCGCGAGAGCCTTGACGGAATGCTGGTCATACGCGCGTTCAACACCCAGCGGTTTGAGGAAAAACGCTTTGACGGCGTTAACGGCGAACTGACAGGCGTCAATCTCTTCATCAATCGCGTGATGTCAGCCATGATGCCGACAATGATGTTGATAATGAATCTGGTAACGGTTCTCATCATATGGGTCGGTTCAAAGCAGGTATCATCTTTCAAACTTGACGTCGGTAACATGATGGCATATATGCAGTATGTCATGCAAATAATGATGGCCTTCCTCATGATATCAATGATGTTCATTTTCATACCCCGCGCTTCGGTATCGGCAAACCGCATAGCGGAAATCCTGCAGGCGAAAGTCTCCGTAAAGGACGCCGCAGCCCCGGCCGCCGAATATAAACGCAGACGCATGAGTTTTCCCCACGCGAAGCGTGAAGACACGGAATCCGCCCCGGCAAAGCGCGAAGACGCGGAATCCGCCCCGGCAAAACGCGAAGATCCGCGCGAGAGGGGTGTTTTACAGTTTCACAATGTATCATTCGCTTATCCGGGGGCGGACGACATGGCGCTGCGCGGCATAAGCTTCATCGCGAAACCCGGCGAGACCACAGCATTCATAGGTTCTACCGGCAGCGGCAAATCCACCCTGGTCAACCTGATCCCGCGGTTCTACGATGTGGTTTCCGGCTCTATCACAATAGACGGCGTGGACATACGCGAAATCTCGCTCAGGGAACTGCGCGGAAAACTGGGATTCGTCCCCCAAAAGAGCATATTATTCTCCGGAAGTGTTAAAAGCAATATATCCTATGCCGGTGAGAATATTTCCGATGATGAGATCTGGCGCGCGGCCGAAATATCACAATCTAGGGATTTCATAGACGCCAGATCCGAAGGTCTTGAATCCGACATATCCCAAGGCGGCTCAAATGTGTCGGGCGGACAGCGGCAGCGCTTATCGATCGCCCGCGCCATAGCCGCCAACGCTCAATACTACATCTTCGACGATAGTTTTTCAGCCCTTGACTTCAAAACCGACGCGGCGCTGCGGCATGCTTTGAAAAAATATATGAGCGGCAGCACGGTGATCACCGTGACCCAGCGCGTCAGCTCAGCGATGAAAGCGGATCAGATCATCGTACTCGATCACGGTCTTATCGCGGGCGCTGGCACGCACGATGAGTTGATCGACAGCTGTCCTCTATATAAGGAAATCGCGCTCTCACAATTAAGCATGGAGGATATGTCGCATGGCTAATCGAAACAGCAGCTCCGAAACCGATCCCGGCGCCGCCCGCTCCAACACCGGCGGCGGCAACGATTCCGCCAACCGCCCCAACATCGGCGGCAGCAGCGGCTCCGGCGCCGCCCCCCGGCAGAGACGCCGCGCGTTCGGAGGTCCCGGCGGCGGTCCGGGCGGACCTCCCGGCGGCATGGTAGGCCCCAAGGCGAAGGACTTCAAAGCTTCCATGCTCAAACTGCTGGGATATATTTCTGTTTTTCGCGTACGCATTGGCATTGTGGTGGTATTTGCGGTATTTTCAACGGTTTTCTCAATAGTCGGGCCCAAGCTTTTGGGCAAGGTTACGACGAAATTGTTTGAGGGGATGATCGCATACTTCTCGGGACTTGACCTCTTGACTGATTTCAATTATATTATGCGGTATATAGTGCTGCTCACGATACTCTACATCATATCAGCGGCCTTCGCATACGTTCAAGGCTTTGTGATGTCGGGAGTGTCCATGAAGATCATCTACAATCTGAGGAAGGATATCTCTGAAAAGATGAATCGCCTGCCGCTGAGCTATTTCGACAAGCAGACCCACGGTGAGGTTTTATCGCGTGTTACAAACGACATAGATACGCTGGGGCAGACTTTAAGCCAATCGCTTACACAGATCATTACTTCCGTCACCCTTGTTCTCGGCGTAATAGTCATGATGCTCAGCATCAGCTGGCTTATGACCCTGCTGACGCTTGTTGTACTGCCCATGTCCTCTGTATTCATAATGCTCGTCGTCAAGCAGTCACAGAAACATTTCCGCAGACAGCAGGAGTATTTAGGCCACATCAACGGGCACGTGGAGGAAACCTACACCGGCCACAATATTGTTCAGGTTTTTAACCGTGAGGATGAGACTATCAGAACATTTGAAGGCTTCAATGACGAACTCTATAAGTCCGCGTGGAAATCCCAGTTTTTATCGGGTATGATGATGCCGATAATGAATTTTGTCGGAAATATCAGCTATGTGGCGGTTTGCATCCTAGGCGGCTATCTTGCGGTGAAACGGAGCATAGAAGTGGGCGATATACAGGCCTTCATACAGTACACGCGCAGCTTCATGCAACCTCTCGGCCAATTGGCAAATATTTCCAATATCCTCCAGTCTACGGGCGCCGCCGCTGAAAGGGTATTTGAATTTCTGGATGAAACAGAGGAATCCGCCGAAAATTCCACACCCATTAGGCGCGACGATGTGAAAGGCGAAGTGATTTTCGAACATGTGCGTTTCGGCTATACAGAAGATAAGATTATCATCAATGATTTCTCATCCGTCGTCGAATCCGGCCGCAAGGTTGCGATAGTCGGGCCTACCGGAGCGGGTAAAACAACCGTCGTCAAACTTCTGATGCGGTTCTATGAACTCAAAAGCGGCGCTATTTACATCGACGGGCACAATATTACCGAGTTTACACGAGGGGATCTGCGCAGTCTCTTCGGTATGGTGCTGCAGGATACATGGCTCTATAACGCGTCGATCATGGAAAATATCCGCTATGGCAATTTCGATAAATCAGACGACGATGTCATACGGGCGGCGCAAGCGGCGCGGTGCGATGAATTTATACGTCAAATGCCCGGAGGATATAATATGGTAATAAATGAAGACGCCAATAATATTTCCCAGGGGCAAAAGCAATTGCTGACAATAGCCAGAACCTTTCTGGCTGATCCGCCCGTTTTAATACTCGATGAGGCCACGAGTTCGGTGGATACCCGAACCGAGGTTCTTGTGCAACAGGCTATGGCGCGGCTGCTGCACGGACGCACAAGTTTCGTGATAGCCCATAGACTGTCTACCATCAGGGACGCCGATACCATACTCGTTATGAAGGACGGCGATATTATTGAGCAAGGTTCACATGAGGTTCTGCTCGCGCGCGGCGGCTTTTACGCCGAATTATATATGAGTCAGTTTGCAGGTGAAGAAGAATAATTATATCAATGGATTCTGTGATACGAATCGTGCCGTTTGAATACATTTAAATACGGCGGAATGGAGTGAATATGGCAAATAGTGATAAAAAAATACTTGACAGCGATAAACCTACCCGCAAGCTTCGCGCAGTTCTGTTGCCGCTGCTGCTTGTTATCGTACTCGCGGGCTGCGCCGCCGGTTACTACCTATATAATCAGAGTTCTGCCTATTTCACTACCGATAATGCAAAGGTTACAGCCGGTATGTATTCGGTTTTTCCTGTGAAGCAGGGGCAGATACTTGAATGGAACATCGCGGCAGGCGATGAGGTGAAAAAGAATCAGATCCTCGGCTGTCAGGATGTATTGCCCTATATCACCTCCCCTATCGACGGGCTTGTGGTAAAAAGCGATGCGGCTGTAGGTCAGAACGCTTCCATGTCTGCGCCGCTGGCGGTGATTGCCGACACTTCCGACATGTACATAGGCGTAAATATCGAAGAGACTGATATTACTCGCATCAAACCCGGACAGCATGTTTCCGTTAGCATTGACGCCTATAAAGGCAAGACGTTTCGCGGAATCGTCACTGAGGTTGACCAAACTACGCAGACATATTTCAGCAACTCCTCCAGTTTCAGCACCAGCGGAACCTATACAAAGGTCACGCAGCTCGTCCCCGTAAAGGTATATATCGAAAACCCCGAGGGTCTTCCTCTGACATACGGAATGAACGCAACCGTTAAGATTCGACTGACTGAAGCCGCGAACGAAACGCCTCTCGTCACTGTTGAAATGGCAAGCCGTGCGAATGCCTCGGACAATGTCTACGTCGGCAATGTTGAAGCCGGGAAAACGTTCAAGCTTTCCTCTGACATCAGCGGCAAGGTGTCCGCTGTAGACCTTAGCATAGGAGATACCGTACTGCGTGACGATCTGCTCTTCACCATTGATTCGGCGGATTTTTCACTGCAGTTCGACCAAGCTGACGCTGCTTACAGAGCCGCGCTCACTTCATATGAGAACAGCCGCGCCTTGCTAAGGGAACAATCGTCAATAATACCGTCACGCGTAGCATACGATGAGGCTGTGCGAAACTACGAAAACCTCAGCATACTCTTTGCCGAAGGCGCGGTCTCCCAGTCGGAGCTTGACGGGGCAAAGGCGAGAATGGACTCAGCGGAGGCTCAGTGGAAGATCGCGGCGACTCAAGCCGAGGATTCAAGCGAGGTGGCTTCCGCTCAGCTTGATAACGCTAAAGCGGCTCTTGAGATCGCAAGACAGCGGCTGAACAACTGTCAGGTCAAGTCGCCCATCGACGCGGAGGTTCTGTCGGTGAACATCAACCCCGGCGATATGATCTCACCGCAGACAATTGCCGTCACATTGATCGACGCCTCTGAAATATTGGTCAAAATCAATGTCACGGAGAGCCGCGTCGGTCAGATATTTTTAGATAAACCTGTGGAGATTCGTCTGCCTGCTACAGGTTCTGTCATAGCCGGAACCGTCAGCAGCATTTCTCCGGGACTTGACCCGGCTACAGGCATGTTCACCGTGGAGATATCCGCCGCCAACGGCGACAGAAAAGCAAATGTGGGTATGACAGCCGACATCAGATTTGAAGATAGCGCCGACAGCGGCGGCGTGGCGATCCCTACTTCCGCCGTGAGGAATGACGACGGCGGCAGATTCGTTTACATCGCCGTACCCGCAGACGCCGCAGGCAGCGGAAATACCAAGGCCGCCGCTGACGCCGCTGACAGCAGAGATGCCAAGACCGGCACAGACGCCGCAAATGCAAAGACCGGCACAGACGCCGAAAATACAAAGGCCGCCGGAATTGCAGCCCTTATTGAAAAACGTTATCTGAGTGGAGACTCCGCCGGCATAAAGCCGGGTGAATGGATAGTAACGCAGAGCACCGGCGCATTATATGAAAGCGCCAAGGTATCGTGCATCGTGATAGGCGGTCAGAAATGACCGCCGCACATGTCAGCACATGTCAAACTAGCGGAACCCATTGATACTGCTGAATATCAACGGAACCCACCGCCTCGCCCGGCAAAAAAAATCCTACGCAATCTGTGCATGTTATTTTTTCACAGCTCCTTACTTCGGCTCTTTGACCAGCTTGCTATACACCCTATCGACCAAGTCCGTAAGCTTAGCGCGGTGTATCAGCCCCAATATGCACATTGTCACTACGATTACGCCCATTATTATCATGCCGGTGTAGCTGCCGCTTCTCAGCATGTTGCCGAACAGGATGCTGGCCATCAGCGCCGGCGCCCGTGCGCACATGGTAAGCACTGTGAATCCCGTCGCCTTCATTTCGGAAATTCCGGCCGCATAGGTAAACATATCCTTGGGTATACCTGGTATCAAAAATATAACAAATATGGCTATATATGCCTTTTTACTGTTGAGCGTCTTAATATACTTTTTAAGTTTTTCTTCACCGAATATCAAATGCATCGCATCGCTGCCCAAGAGCTTTGCGATATGAAATGTGATTATCGTTCCCGTGGTGATGCCTGTAAATGTAATCAGGCAGGCCGGCCAGAAATCATAAGAATACCCGGTAGCGAACTGTATAGCCTGACCTGGGATAAACGATATAACAACCTGTAATATTTGCGCAGAAATGAAGAACACATAAGACGCCACCTTATACTTGCCGAGCATATCGTTTATCGACTCAAAATTCTTAAAATTCTCAATGAATCCCGGATTCATCAGGAATATTGCCAGTGGAACGCCGAATATTATCACTAACATCAATACAAACTTCAATATAGCAATAGCGTTCCGAATTCTCTTTTTCCCTTTTTCCTTCATACGTATTTCGCCTTTCCATCAATAGTTCAATTATACTATGTATTTAGCCCTAAAGGAACATGCCAATCATTAATAATCCATTAAGATTTTCAGTTAAGCGGACTTTTTTATTTATTTTCTAAAAAGGTTTGACTATTATTACAATATAATGTACATTATGAACAAGGGAGTGCATTAATTTCACAAGAATATATGTGTTTAATGCTAATAATATGTTCAGCATAGGTTCAGTATAGGTTCAGTATAGGGGGCAATGTTAATGGGCTTGATATTCAGTGTTCTTGAACTTAAATCATACAAACCGGGCTTGTCCGGCTACAGTTGGAGGGCGGAGGATCCAAAGGCTGTTGTATGCCTGCTGCACGGAACCGGTGAGCACGCGCGAAAATATCGAACACTGGCGGAATGGTTCGCTGAAAAACACATTTCTACATACGCTATTGATCTTCGCGGCCACGGCGCCAGCGAGGGTCAGCGCGGCCACATCGGCGCCAGACATGGCGTTTTTGAAGACGTGGACAGCCTCATCGACACCGCACGAAGCGAAAACAATGACATCCCCATCATTGTCTTCGGTCACAGTCTCGGAGGCAATATAGCTCTTCACTACAGACTCTGCGGCAAACGCTCCGCCGAGCCATCCGCGTATATTGTCAGCTCGCCGTGGCTGAAGCTGCGCGCAGGAATACCCAAGTCGATCTACCTGCTGGCGAAGTCGGCGGCAAAATTCAAACCCGACGCGCGTCTGCACGCCCTGGCGGGCATGCGTCCCCCCAAGAAATACCGCCTGTTCGACGAGTGCGAAACCGAAAAGCTCACGCACAGTTGGATGACGCTTCAGACCGCAGTCGACGGCTATGAAGCCGCCGACAGTCTACTCGCGCACCGATTCTCCGGTTATCACGCAGGCGGCAATAAACCCTTGGTGATCCTTCAGGGCACAGGCGACCTTATTTGTTCACCCGATGGCGCGCGTGAGTTTGCCGAAGCGGAAGGTGAACTCTGTACCCTTCTAGAATACCCCGATTATTTTCATGAGGTATATAATGGAAGCAAAAATAAATCCGGCGCGGATGTAGTACGCAAGATGTGCGATATAATCCTCAGTTATGCTAGTCACAAACAGTCATAAATTAATACTGAACTCAGCCTAAACCATAGCCGCCTGGACGGTCTTTTTGGCATGTTCAAACTGAGTTCATTATAAAATAGTTAAAAAGGCAAAATTGCCATTGACTTCCTTTAATGGATGGAGTATACTATTATTTGTAGATTACATAATTTTACTATAATAGATACTAATCCCATTATGGAGGTGGCTCATGATGCACAAAATGTCAATGCTAATTATTGCGGTCGCAGCAATCTGCGCCGCGGGTTTTACCGCTCCGCTGTATGTTTTCGGTTCGGACTATAACGACGTCGGTGAGAATCATTGGGCCGGCGAATATATCTCAGCCATGAGCGCGTCGGGGATCATCGCGGGCTTCCCGGACGGCGGCTTCAGACCCAACGAAACTGTTTCTTACGGCGAATTTATAAAAATGGCGCTGCTCGCGGCCGGGGGCGCGGATCCCGGCAACAGCGCCAAGGGCAACTGGGCGGAAACGTACTACGACGCGGCTCTGTCAAGGGCTTGCTTTACCGGAAACGATATCAGCAAGCAGGCTCTTCCATTCGCCATTCCAAGAGAGTATATGGCGCTCATCATAAGTAACATCCTAGGTGCGGCGGAGATAGAAGACTATACCCGTATCCAGGAAGATATCAGCGATATAAATTACCGCAGCAAGCATGAGTACGATATAACCAAGGTCTATGCCGCCGGGATCATCACCGGTTATCCTGACAAAACCTTCAGATCCGACGGGCATTTGAACAGGGCAGAAGCCGCCGCCGTTATATACCGCTTGGTGAACGAAGATGCGCGAGTCCTTCCGACTCTCCATCCCGAAGCGGAAAACGGAGAGGTCAGCGCCTGGGAAAGATTCAATCTGGACACATTCAAATATCCTTGCTTTGCTAACGTCATCATGACTTCAAGCTCCACGAAACCCATAAGCGATATCGCAGATAGGTTCATTTCGGGCGTTCTGTCATTCACACCCGACGAACTCCCTGAAATCTTTAGAAATTTAAAATACTACGAAATAATGTACGATTACCCTCATAAATTGACTGTTATCCCCGATCTCGTCGGCAGCGTCAGCCTGGATTTCGGTCCCGGAACCCCTATAAAGAATACATTTGTATGGCTCCTGAAAGACAGAACCGCCACACGTCTTGGCAGCAACATGGAGACCTTCGCCTGGGTGCATGAGGATGTAGGCGTCACAGACGTCTTCCCTGATTACGACTATATAGGATTCTATGGCGGCTATGATGATACAACTATGGTGCTGATCCCCAACAAGCCCGAGAACTAACTACAGATATGCGGCATGGCTTGTTGGCACTCATCTCCCACAAGCCTGAAAACTAAGGGCGCAAATGGAGGTCGTCATGAAAAAAAGGCTGCTCGCGACACTGCTTATCATCGCTCTGCTCTTCGGCTCGGCGTCACAGTCGGCCGTCTCAGAGACTGTAAAAGAAGAGATCAAGACTTATTACCGCCTTGATACGGGGGTCATCTTCTTGTGGAAAAGTTCTTCGGGCACTTGGCAGAACGGCTGGCGTCCGGGCAGCACTCAGTCGTGGACATTCACCTTAAATATAGGCGCGAATCTCACGAACGTAAAGCTCTACGCCTTTAATGCTAACGCTTCCAAGCCCGGAAACGGATATTTTGATTTCGATAACGGCGACTACCTTTGGAACAAAAACGGCCTCACAAACGATCGCAGTGATTACTTGCGAAATTATAATCAGTATGCGGCGCATCCCTTGAACGTCAGCGGCGCCGATAGCTATAGTCCGGAAAGCGGCAATGTAAGCATACGCTACACCGCCTCGTTTAGCGCCTTAGGGGGCACGCTCTTCGATGTAAAGGACGCTCTGTCAAAAGGTGACAAACACAAGATCTTCAGCCTTCTCGGCGATCCATCGCCCGAATTGACAGACGCAATGAATCTGCTGGATTCGAACGCGCAGAGTTTCAATCCGGCCGTAGAAGGCTACCTTGTCTTCATACCTGTCGTTATTCAATACGACGCTGTCATTAGAACCGTAGTCAAAAGCGATAATCTGAGCGCCCGGCTCGCACTGCCCGTTTCCGCCGTTTCAGGTGAAGATTACACTGTATCTGACGACTCCCTGGTCGGTGAAGACCTGTTTCTTTCTTCCGCCAGACTGGAAAAGCACTTTGGCGACGGTCTATGGCAGCTCGCCGCCAACTGGCCCGGCAAATCAGGCGGTCAAAATTCCGGAGGCGTCCTCACGGAATCGCAGAACCACGCCGGAACCGTAACATACCGCCTTAGCCTTACATCTATGAATGGAAAGACGAGCGCCGACATAAAGAGCATATCCATCAAGGAAGCGCCTAAGAATGCAAACAGCGCGGAAAACGAAACAGGCGGCAGCGAACCTGAAAAAGTAAAAGAGATAAACCTTAAGGCGCAGCTTGCACTTCCGTCCGTCTCATATGAGGGGCACCCTGTTATAGCAAGCGACATGAGCGAATACGAAGTCGACGGCGTGAAATTTTCCCCCGCACGTGCATATGCGGAAAAAATAGCGGCGGCTTCATTCAATTTTCCCGCCGCCTCCAACGCCTCAGCGATCACTTTGTCTTCAACCGAAAAGGAAATACTCTTCCCTAAAACCGGTAGATTTGAGGTGACGCTTAAGATAAACAGCGCCGCCGCAAGCAAGTCCGACTCCGACGCTAAGTACGTTGAAGTGCTTAAGACCCCTGCCATAGCCGCGGCGATAGGGGGTGCACAAAAAGAAAACCGCAAACAGATCATATCGGCCAAAATTGCCGCCAATCCGCTTTATCCTCTAAAGACCGTCTGGGTGGAGATAAAAGAAAGCCGTACCGGTGAAACCATAAAACTCGTGAAAGACGGCGCCCTATCGAACTCCGTCAACATAAAAAGCAGAGCAATGATCACAGATACGTCCGACAAATATTTCACATGCATAGAAGTCCCCTTCCTTACAAAATACAGCGACGAGCGTGAGTTTGTATACACCGTTTATGCCGAAGATGTAAGGGGTCAGATCGCAAGCGTCACGGACGAATTCAGCGTAGCGCCGGATCTCCCCCCGGTTCCCGACATTATGCTGGAGACTGAATTCCTGCGAAATGCAGGAAGCAATACAGCCGAGATCTCTGCCTCAGACAGATCCAAAACCGATAATGATCAGCTGGAAAGGGTCTGGTATGTATCAGCCGCGGGTATTGGCGCGTCTGAAGGTTTATTCCATAAGGCGGAATCGCTCGACGGCTACCTGGATCGCTCTTTTGGCGCGGGCGCAGAGATTTCCTTCAATAAGAACGGCGTGGGTCATGTGAACGTAAAACTGCACCTTAAAGATGTGTGGAGCGAAGATACCCTTCCCGAATACGTAAGCGCCTCCGATTACCTGAGCGCGGAATCCGCTGTCTATGAGACCACAGTTCAGAATATCCCGCCCATTGTGAGTCTGAATCCCAAGCAGTTTAAATCCGCTGAACTTCTGCTCATGGCGGCGTCAGACGCAGAATACAAGAATATACTTGAACGAAAAAACGAACTCAGTCGAAGTTTGATCGAAGGCGGAATTGATGCGCGGGTGAAGCTCATTAAGCTTTCTCCGCCGCCCAGGAAAAACTACGATGTAATGCAGCTTATAGACGCCAGATTCCCCTCCGGTTACAACGCGGCAGGCAAGTGGCTTGACGACAGCTTCTATTCCGTAGACGACACGACTCTCTACACCATACACGCTACATGGTCTGCCGGGGATTACAGCGATTACCCACGCGCGCCCTACTTCATCACTGCCCGCGACGCGTACACAGAAGAACTTAAATGGCAGTACGCCATACCTGAAAGTATGTTTTCATCAAGCGAACTCTATGACCACGGGGAAGGCTTCGCCCATGATGACGACGGAAAATACCTCTACTTCATCTGCGGCGGCAAGACTTTGATCCTTGATAAGGAGTCCGGCGCCCTTATGACCAAGCTCGCCTTTGCAGTAGGCGCCGGGAATTACCTCGCCGGGGGTTTTATCTACACTGTAAAATCCGACGGGGTTTACCGTATTGATATTTCGAACGGTTCCAACAAGCTCATATTCCCCGCTTCCGTTTCCGGTTCGCCGCGCTATGTGGGCGGCAAGGCGCGCTTTTTCGTTCAACAGGGCTGGGAAGCCTTTCAATGCTCCTTCGACCCCGAAAGCGAAAGCTTCTCACTCACCCCACTCAGGCTTTCCGCCGCTCTGGGCAACGAATGTCTTGGCATAGATTCAAAGGGCAGGATGATCGTTAGTGTTTCAAACGGGGCAACCGTGAATGCCTATGACATAAACGGGGCGCTGCTGAAAAGCTTCACCGGCTGGAAAGTCGGCGCAAGCAATACCTCGCTCACATTTTCTACCGATGAAGGCGGCGAAGCGACGCATATAATAGTCGGCCGCGAATCTCGCAGTCCATCAATGAACACAGTATCCGTGTTCGCATATGATCTCCGCTCGGATACGATTCTGACCGCGTCTTCCGGAAGCCGCAGCGACTTTGAGACAGATACAGGCAATCTGCTGCTTGCGGTCGTTATCGGGAATAAACTCTTTGTTCAGACCGGCATGACGACAAACGGTTTTCGCGGCGGCGACAGCAGCGATTCATATATCATCACCCGCGCCAGATTGTATACCTTCAATCTGAATAACAACACCTCATCATGGTCTCCTTCCGAACTTTTTGCCTTCGGCGAATACGCCGAAAATTCGACGCGGAGCAACACCCTTTACGCAGTAGCATATTCAAGAAACCTGGATTCCCTCACGGCCGACAACGATTCGCATGTGAAAGTCCTAGAGTTCCCTCAGTCAGAAAACGCCTTGATGTCGCGGTATCTGTCCGCCTACAAGAGCAATGAACACAGTGACATAAGCGCGGTCGTACTCTTTGATAATTCAGGCGTCTTCAATCACGCGCAAGGAAATCCCGCATATGCTGACGCGCTCGGTTCGTCCGCGTTTAATATCATCGCCGAAAAAGACGCCGATCGCATCCCCGCCGCTATCGCAGCCATAGCGTCAGAACCGGCTGCCGCATCATACCATGTTATGTCCGTAAAGAATACTGTCGGCTCCGAGAGCGGCGGCATATCCAAGATATTCGAACTCGAACCTGCAAGAAGCTACTATTATGAATATTACGCCAAGTCAGTGCGCTCGGGGGAACAGGCGAGCGCCGGTCAAGCCGGCGTTAGTCCGGCGAGCGCTGGTCAAGCCGGCGTTAGTCCGGCGAGAGCCGGTCAAGCCGGCGTTAGTCCGGCGGGCGCGGGCGACCGGGCTGTGGCCGCGCATCCCGAAAACGAAGCGCAGGCGATGGCGGTAAACTTCCTTTATGATGAGATCTCCAGCGCGAAGCATAGCCCGGAAAAGCTGTATGTAACGGAGTCCCATATAGAGAATTTCAGCGGCGCGCAACGCGGCTCATTCTTCACCTATCCGGCTGACAGGGTGTACGGCGGCGTATACAACGGCGCGGATTTAAGTAAATTCGGCATTATTGCCGATATAAACGACGGACTCACCGATCACAGCGATATTACCTTCTATGTACCTGAAGGGAAAAGAGCGGTACTATCATTCGACTATTACTGCGCGTTTCAGACGTACACTGTTCTGAATCCCCGAGGGGCGCACTTCGCGATCGACGGCGAGGTGTGGTCTGTCGCCTTTGATCGCAGCAGCGGCAGCGGCGCTTATACCCATAAATCCATGCTGACGCCGGGTACACATACCCTGAGTTCTGTCGTGTATGGTCAGGGCAAGCTGCCTAAATCAGCATGGGCGCGGCTTGACAATCTGCGTCTGGATATTCTTGACGAAAAGGCGCCTGCAGCGGCTCAAGCCACGGTTTCATCCGCAGAGGCGGACGACGGCTGGACAAAGTACAGCGGCTCATTCCAAACGCCCTTCCCTGTGAGTTCTTATTATTCGCAGCCCCTTGACGTTTATGAAGGGAGCGCAAACGATATCCCCTTTGTTACGCTCGACGCAGGCAACCGAACCCATACCTTGGATATAGAAATCCCGCAAAACAAATACGCGCTGGGTTCTTCCGTTACTCCTGCACCTACTCTTTATGACAATGTGTCGGCCACCTATACCTCCGGCCCGTATACGATGAAGTACTGGTACAAATACACCGGAACTAATTTGGCGCTAAAGCCCGCCGGAACTCTGCCTATAGCGCAGTCAGGCAGTATGACCCTGAGAGGAACAACAGCCGCGTCGCAGGTCAGCCCGCGATTCGGGCGGCTCAACATATATCTCACAGATACATTGAACGATGCGATATCACAAGAACGCTACTTTTTCGATAAGCCCAACGGGCGCGTCTACTTCGCCAATCCTTCTTTTAATGGCGCCGCAAGAATCTCATTCAGCACGTCAGCGGATGAAGAACTCAGGCTGCGCGGTTTTAGCGTGTATTACATTGAAAACGGTCGAAAGGTCGAGATCGTTGACGATGCCGCCGGAGACCCCGCACAGGCCGCCTCCTGGACGACCGACAACGCTGCGGTGGCAATAGTTGCAGAACATCCTTCAAGCGACGACAAGAAAGAACCCGGCGCTCCCATCTACAAAAAAGGGGAATTAATCGGATATAATATGAACTACAGCGATTACGAAAACGACCCTTCATTAAAAAGCTTCTGGAGGTATACCCATACGCCGTTCAATGACGGCGACCATCCCGATGCCGGAATAATACTGGATATGCGAGGCAATACCGTTCATATTTCGGGAAAAGTGCTGGATGAAAGCATCGAACGTTTCTATATAGACGGAAAATACCTGGTTGAACACTGGCAGCGCGACAACACGGATAGAAACGCCGACGGACGCGGCGCCTATTACGAGGCGTTTAACAAAAATAGCAATACAGAAACACTGACCTTCTATATAGAAGGCGGCGGCGCTGCGCCTTGGATAAGCGGCATTGAGACAGTCCCCACAGCTGTTACCGCAGGAGAAAAATACAGAATTAAAGTCCAAGTTGACGACACGGAAAAAGACACTCTCACACTGGTTACTGAAGTCTTCCGCGACGGCAAACCGGTTTACAGCCATTATGCCGACAACATACAGGCGGACGGCGCCGGTCTTTATCCCGCGATCATGACAAGCTTCGCCCAAGAAGCGTCGCCCGGCGAGTATTCCGTCGTTTGCACCGTATCCGACGCATCCGGCGCCGCCTTGTCAAGCTATCAGTTCACGGTTGTATCTAATGGTAAGATCGAGGGCAGCGTTTATCACACGGACGAGTGGGATGAAAACCGCCAAAAATACAATCTCAAGTTTTTCAATGAGGAAGTAAGCCGCCGCATCCCCTACCCCGATTACATGAATCTGAGTTCCCCCCGCACACGCGGCGCCAATGTCTTCTGGTCCGGAGAACGCTTCATGCTGCGCGCCCTTGCAGAAGCCAATCCGATAAAGGTGAGCTGCCATATTAAAGGCTACCCTTCATATACTACAGATATGACAGGAGGAACAGCGAGAAACGCCGCAGGTGAGCGTATCTACGAAGGCAGTCTCTGGAGCAGCGCCATGATAAACAAATGGGGCAGGAAAAACCCGGAAGAACTGACATTCGTCTTCACAGCGTATTACGCCGCCGGCGTCACAAAAATTTATGAAGAGACCGTGATCATCGACACCTTTAACGATTACTGGCAGCTGCACAGGTTGTTTTAGCTGCACCGCGCTTCTTCGCCAAAAACCATCGCTCAATCAATTTTGCCGCCAGAAAACCCAACATACAACCCGGCGCGTTCAGCAGAAAATCATCAATATCTATTACATTCACGGGGACACGAGTAATGATATTGGTTAGAAGCTGAGCAGGTTCAATCAATACGGTCACGCCAATGAGGATCAACAGAAAGTTCCTGTTCTTCATTTTGGGAAAATTCAAGCGCAGCAATATCGGCAAGGGGAAGAGTAGGAACAGATTCCCCCAAATCTGAATCCACTGAAACTTGTTTCTTTTTCCAATGAACTTGGTGATGGTTTCAAACGGTATCAGGTTGATGCCTTCAAAAGGATTAAAGTTTTTAATCGGCCCCATTAACAATAATATTCTTACCTTAAATAACAAGGCTATCGCCGCAAATGCATACCAAAGCCCTAAAAAACGCACTACAAACAAGCGAAACACCCTCATACCGTCAGTGCGGAAGTCTTTCCGGTGAAATATGACAGTCAACAAGCTTGCCGCGAAGAAAGCCATTATACCTGCTGGAATTAACTCTGTGATGAAAAGCATTTATTCCTCCCCTCTTATCACCCTATAACAATTTCTCCACATATTCCACGTCAGAGGGAGTGTCTATATACTTCACACCGCGTTTTTGACGCGTCTCCCGGCCTTTCCCTGTGATGAGTATGACGCTCCCTGCTTCGGCTGACTCCACGGCTCGCCTTATCGCCTCTTCCCTATCGGGTATTATGAGATATTCACGGCCGCAGTCCGCCACATAGCGCGCTATCTGTTCCGATATCTCCATGACGGATTCCTCGCCTGCGTCTTCCTCGGTGATAAAAACCATGTCGGCATAGTTCCCTGCAACTATACCAAGCTCGCGTCTCCGTCCCAAAGCCTTTTTACCGGGGCACCCAAAGACGATGGATATCTTGCGTCCGGGGTATTCCTCTATGACCGATTTAAACAGTGTCTCGAAACTTAGCCTGTTATGCGCATAATCCACAATGATGGTTTTGCCGTCACGCCCTTTGAAGACCTCCATCCTGCCGCTCACCTTGGCCTTTTTAAGCCCAGCCTTTATGTGTTCCACAGGAACGCCCATGCAATAAGCCATCGAAATCGCCGCCAAAGCATTTTCTACATTAAAAAGTCCCGTCATGGAAATGGCGTACGCTTCATCGCGCCCCTCTCCGCGCACGCGAAAGCTGATGCCATTCTCCGACGGACATATATCATAGCCGTAGATGTCTGCTTCCTCCGATGTTCCGAATGTGATACATCTGTCAGATTTTTTCCCTGCTTCAAGTATCCGTCCCAACTCGGCGGAATGGATATTGACGCAGGCCGCCGTGCATTGCTCAAATATCTTCAGTTTTGAAGAAAAATAATCCTCGAAATTCGTATGCTCAATATCGCTGATATGATCCTCATCAATATTCAAAAAGCATACGACATTAAAGATGATTCCATATGTCCTGTCATATTTCAATGCCTGACTCGAAACCTCCATAGACATATATTCTATCCCGCTGCGAACTGCGTTATTGAAATGCTCGTAAAGCTCTAAGGTTTCAGGAGTCGTCAGGTGTGACTCTTCATCTATAACGCCGTCGAAATTATCAATACCCGAAAGCACCGCGCTGGGTTTCTTGTTCTCCGCTCTCATCCATTCATCAAAGATGGACTTCATGTAATAAACCGTCGTCGACTTGCCCTTCGTGCCGGTCACCCCAATCAATCCCAGCTCTTTCCATATGCTTTCATAACAATAATCAGCAATCACAGCTATTGCCCGCCGTATGTCATTCACAAGCAAAAACGGCAGCTCCCTACGGCTTTCGCCGCAAGTCTCGACGACAGAACCGCTGCCACTTTCGCCGCAAGTCTCGACGACAGAACCGCTGCCGCTTTCGCCGCAAGTCTCGACGACAGAACCGCTGCCACTATCGCCGCCAAGCCTGACGCCGTCTCCGGTAAGTTCCCCTAACTCATACTCTCTTTCACTGACATAGCCGATAGCTCCGCCTTTCATAGCGGATACGAGATACTCGGGGGAGAATCGCGCTCCCTTGCATAGAAAAAGCGTCCCTTCCTTTACCGCCCTTGAGTCATAGGCGATGCTGCTTACAGGACGCTCAGCCGCGTCCATGAGGTTTTCTCCTGTAAGGAGTCCTTCCTTAGCAAGGAGATCCCGATATTCGTTCAATTTAAACATTTTTATACTCACGTTCTGCGAATTTTATCGCTCTTTTCACCAATGATAACATAGCGTCTAAGTAAAACTCCGGCAGCTGCCATCGTTCTTTCAAAACAGACAGTTCAGTGCACGCAAGAATCGCCCTCTCACAGCCGGCCGCGATCAGCTCATTTTCCACTTGACTGAAATCATCTATATTCGGTTCACCGCCGCCCTTGACGCCCTCATAAATCAACTTCATGATCAGCTTCTGAGACTCAGGCGAAGGGATATAGCCCGTCATTCCTAAGCTCGCAAGCTCCCTCTGATAAAGCCCTGACTCTATCGTTCCATCCGTAGCCAGAATAGCCGTCTTCCCCCGTCGTCCGTCGGATAAATCTGCCCTGCCGCCTATGTCGGCGTCCTCATCCGGAAAGCCAAGGCGCCCGCCGGATACGTCTGCGCCTACGCTGCCCGCACATTCCCTGACAGCTTCCTTTATCATGCTTAGCAGGGGCACGCCGATCGCAGCTTGTATCTCATCAGCCAGTACATATGATGTATTACAGGTTATAAGCACCGCGTCCGCGCCGCACGTTTCAAGGAGGCGCGCATCCTCAGACAGCTTCGACAGCAGCTCGTCACGCCTGCCCTCCTTGAGCGACTTAGTGCGATCCGGCATACTCGCGTGGCTTATGATGATCATATCTATATGAGCTTGATCAGAATCCGCTGCAGTATGTCTGATCATCATATCGTAAAACAACAGTGTAGCCGCCGGCCCCATGCCGCCGATCACACCGAGTTTTTTCGAACTCCCATCATTCATAGACGCTACACTCCTTTTTCTTGAAGCTTTACGCTAAGCTTAGCCGTCATCCCTGTCGGCGCCGCGTTTCTTCCCATAGTATTTCCTAAACTTATAATGATGACTCATGAGATTTTTCATCACCCGCAATCTCCGTGCCGCGCCCATGTCGTCCCGGTTTATAAGCGGGTTCACATAATTACCCGCGTTTATAAGCCCTTTCATTTCTATTTTGTATTTCTCCGGTTCGATAAAGTCAAACGCCACCTTCTTAGGCACGACCATCCACAATGATGGTTTAGATACCGCTTTAAACGGCAGTTCCTTCTCGTAGATCAGATCCTCCACCAGATATCGCGCGATGTTCTCCCCTGCCCCGGTCACATAATAATTGCTGCGTCCCTGCCGGGCATTTAGCTCGAATACCTTGTACTTGCCGTCCCTTCGATCGTATTTTACGTCGAAGTTCGAAAATCCCGTATATCCTATCCCGTCTAGCAGGGCGATCATGCCGGATTCCAATTCTTCATTTCTTTCCGTGATGATTACGGCGTGATTGCCCGAGCCGTGCGGGGTATGCTCCTCAAGCAGTACATGCCCGTGACATGTCATCCTCACCCGCCCCTTCCTGTCGGAGTAATTCGTCAGCACCCTCATGTAGGTGTCGTCTCCCGGAATAAAATTCTGCACAACTATAGAATCATCATAGCCGGATGCGAATATGTGCTTTATTATTCGAACAGCCTCAAAGCGCGTATCCACCTTAAATATCTTATCTTGATTGTTAAACGGATGTTCCCAATACGAAACCCCGTCCGAGGGTTTTATGATGAACGGCCCTTCAAACGGGAATTCCTCCACAGGTTCGTCCTTTCTGCATACGAATGTCTCAGGATAGGCTACCCCCAAGCTTTCACATAAATTGTAAAATTTCTCTTTATTTGTGAGTCTGCTCATAAGATCAATATCCACATAAGGCGCTATGACATTGGCGGCAAAGCTGCCTTTATTCGCGCTGATCTGCCTTACATATGCGTCTCCGCATCCGATAACGATGATCTTCTTGTCTCTGTGCTTTTCCGCAAGATCGTTCACAATGGAAAGAATAACGTCGACGCGATCCGCCTCCGCCACCTGCTTATAATCCATTATGCGGCTGCCGGAGCATATGCCCCGTCCCGCTCTGCCGAAGGCCTTGGCCTTCACGTCATATTCCTCATAGAACGCCCTTGCTACGCTATATACATTTATATCACCCGCGAATAACACGGGGATGAATTCTCTCTCCATTCACCGCCGCCTTTCATCTATCAACTACTGCCGCCTGCCGACCGCAGCCATCACATCGATCGCATCCGCTGTCCGCCGGCCGCAGCCGTCACATCGACCGCAGCAGCCGCCTGCCGACCGCAGCCACTGCAGCCACCGCGCGCTAAAAACCGCCCCCTTTATTAGGGCGGCGCATAGTCTATTATATATTAATCATTGTTTAAATACAATTGGTTTTTACAATCCGGCCTTTACAATCCGACCCGCCTTCATAGTCAAAATCCTATGACTGCGGCTTGCCGCTTCTGTATCGTGCGTCACCATCAACACCGCAGTCCCCTTCTCGGCAAGTCCCGCGAATAAGTCCATGATGTCCGCTGTAGTTTCATCGTCGAGATCCCCCGTAGGCTCGTCGGCGATCAGCAGCGAGGGCGCGGAAAGCAAAGCGCGCGCTATAGCCACCCTGCGCAGCTCACCCCCTGAGAGTTCATGAGGATACTGAGAGGACAGATGGCGTATGCCCACATCCTCTAAAAGCTCCGCCGCCCTTTCCGCCGGTTCTCCGCCGCGTTTAAACAGCACATGAGGCAGGATCACATTTTGCAGCACAGTAAAGTTAGGCAATACGCTATGCCCCTGCATGATATATCCCAGGCGCGTATTGCGCAGCAGCGACAGCGCTTCATCATCCATTTCGGTATAGTTACGCCCTTCGAAGCTCACGCTTCCCGACGTGGGGCTGAGCAGTCCCGCCAATATATTCAGCAGCGTGCTTTTCCCGCTGCCGGAACGACCCACCAGGCAGACAAACTCGCCCTCGGTCAGTTCCAGCGACACATCGTCCACCGCCTGCAGCAGTGTCCCGCCCCTCTTGTATTCTTTCCTTATCTCCCGCGCCTCCAGTATCATAATCCGCCCTCCCTTATGACCGTATAGGCATCGTTCTTGTTCATCCTTTTGACGGAAAACAATGAAGCCAAAGGTCCCACGGCGAATGATATCAAAAGACATCCAAACGCCATAGCCGCGAACCAGGCCGCCGAAGCTTGAATGTACGGAATCTCCACCAGATCGCGGATGTAGTTCCGGAATGGGATTATCAGCAAAGCCGCCAGGAATATCCCAGCCATTCCTCCCGCTGCACTTATGACGCCGGATTCGATAAATATAAGAGACGACACCCTGCGGCGCGTGGCGCCCAAAGAACGTAATATGCCGAATTCCCGCTTCCTCTCGTTCAGCATTACCGAAAAAACCACAGCCAGTACCAAGACCGCCAGTATCCATAAAAGACCGGCCAGCGCAGCAATAAATATCACCAGCACGCGCAGACTTCCGGATACGTTATTGATGATGGTCTTAGCGGGCACAACCACAATTCCGCTCTTGCCGTAATGAAAATCACTGTTGATCTGCCGCGTCACCTCATTCGCGGTGAAACCGTCTTCCACCATCACCACCACAGAAGAAATCGACCCTTCAGGCGGCGGATACGCGCCCCCCGCCGTCTCATAATCCGCGGCGGCCATTTCCGCGGCGGCTATATTCATAAAGATGGATGCGTCGAATCCCGTTCCCGTCTTTTCCATTTTCGCCGCTATGCGGTAATCGCGATCGAAGAATTTGAGCGTATCGCCTACCTTACCGCTGATCGCACCGCCGACTACGATCTCTTCATCGGCCAAACTGCCCGGCAAGACGGTCTTTATCCACGGCTCGATCACAAAATCCGTGCTCTGCTCAAAGCCTATCAGTTGAATAGGCATAGCGCAGCAGTCGGCGTTCAAGGACGCCACAAACAACTGCGGCGAAACGGCGCGAACCCCGTCAACCTCCGCGATCTTGCTCAACCATTCGTCGCTCATATAAAATGTACTCGGTTCGCCTCGGAGCAAAATCCCTTCCACCTTGTTATCATAGCCCTGCGGCACTATGAGGATATCGGCGCCCAGGCGCTTAGCCAGCGCGTCCGTCCCGCTGAACAAGCTGTACGTTATAAGAGAACCGCCGAACAAGACGAATGACATAAGCGCTACAAGAATCACAAGCCCCGCCGTACGAAATGGTCTGCGCTGCAGATTACACAAGGCCAAGTCGGAGAAAGACAGATATGGTCTATATTTCATTATATGCCCACGCTCCTTCTCGAATGCGCCAGTAAATATAACGCGTTAACCGCGAATCCAACTGCCGTCAATAAACTTATTACCGTAATCGCGGGAAAACTGATACGGCGGCACGCCATAGTTTCCATGCCGCATCCTCCGATCAGCGCCGAAGGCAACAAAAATGCAAATACAGCGGCGATAACTATAGCGGCGCTTAACCCGAGCCGCGTCTGTACGGACGAAGCCATAAATAGCAATATTCCCAGCAGGCCTATCATAAAGCCCACGCCCAGCACGGCCTGCCCCGTCCAGTGGCACTTCATCCAGCCGCCATCCGCCGCGGCCGCGCAAAGCGGAAAAATATAACATGGTCCAAAAGCCAGAAGCGCGCCGCTTACTACCGCGCCCGCGCCCGTGATAATGCGATTCAACATAAATAACTCCTTATATAAACCGATACTGAAATACTAATACGCCGCCGAAAGCGGCGGGGAATTAAACCCAAGAAATATAATAACCCTCTTACCAGTATAATGTCTGTTTCCAACGGCGTCAAGCTGAATTTGCATTAGCTAACCGCATCTGAAATTATATACCATTCCGCCATAAAAAAAACACCGGAAGTCGTAAAAACTCCCGGTGTCTTATCCATACTGCCTAAGGAGCTGTGAAAAAATAACATGCACAGATTGCGCAGGATTTTTTCTGCCGGGCGAGGCGGTGGGTTCCGTTGATACTCGGCAGTATCAACGGGTTCCGCCAACGAAGCCCGGCGGAAA